>JAUQVQ010000035.1:0-9681 GCA_039794725.1 Gloeomargarita sp. HHBFW_bins_162 | reverse complement strand
CTTGCATGATTCTTAAATTGTTGTATTCACCCTCACCCCCTGCCCCTCTCCCAGAACGGGAGAGGGGAGAAAACCAAAACGGGGCTACGCCCTGCGACCCTTGTTTCACATGCAAAAAGGACTGCTATAGCTGGCTTGAATAAACGGTACCTCTAAAAATTGGTGATTAGCGGTTGCAGGGGGGCACCCCCGGCCTCTGGTTCTCCGTAATTTCTGGATTCTAACGGAGAGATTCTTTCCCCGGTCGAATAATAAATAGAGATACCCTTTAGCCCTGGATGGTATTGCCCCCTCCAAAGCGGGAATTTTCTCATGGATTTGCGGGGGTCAACCCTGGTCGTTTTCCCCTCTTGCCTGAATATGTAGCAATCCTAAAAGATTCGAGAACAAAGAAGTGAGAAAGAACCAAAACCGGGGGCAACACCCCTGCGACCCTCGTTCTCAATTCAAAAGGGATTGCTATATCCTGATTCGGTAGTGCCTCCTATTGCATCTGGACTTGGCCGTTTACTTTGGTGGCATCGAGACGGTTGCCAACGCTGGTGAGGGTGATGTTTCGGGTGGCGTTGTGCAGGTCGTGGTTGCCGTTGTTTTGAAATGTATTGTTTCCAGGACTGGCCAGGGTGCCCAAATCGGGTTCAGCACTGGAAATTACGATAATGCCGGTACGGCGGTTGAAGGCGATCCGGTTCCCCCGCAAAACGGGTCGGGCTACATCGCTGATCACCATGCCGTCCACGTTGTTTTCAATCCGGTTGTCGGCCACGATGGGTGAAGAAACTCCCCCGATGGCGAGGCCAAATCCCGTTTGGATAAAGACATTGCGGCGCACTTCCCCTTTAGAGGCTTTGGTGAGGGAAACGCCGTTGCCCCCGTTGCGGATGAAGAGATTGTCTTCGATGCGGGGTGCCCCTTCGCCAGTGACAAAGACCCCTTCCCGGTGGTTGTCGGTAAAGGTGCAGTTGCGGATGTAGGGATTGGTGGATTCGACCCAGATGGCAGTGCCCCGGACATTCCGGTTGGTGACGGTCACGCCCAGGATGTGGCTGGTTTCCCCGGCGAGGATGGTGGCATTTTGACGGGCAAACACCCGACTGATAAACCGTCCCCCCCCTTCGATGACGATGCCTTCGCCCCGCGTGGCTTCATTCCCCCGCAGGATTACCCCCGGTTTGAGTTGGAGTGGGAATTGTTCGCCGGATTCAGCGGTGTATTTCCCCGGAGCAAGTTGGATCAGGGTGCCCCCTTCGGCAAATTTGAGGGCGTGGGTAATGGTGCGAAAGGCGGTTTGGGGGGTTTGGCCGTTGTGGGTGTCCTGACCGCTGGTGGGATTGACGTACAAGACCCGTTGCACGTTAACGGCGGTAGGAGTCGGGGTGGGCATTTCCACTCTGGGAGCGGGTTGAGCCTGGGGTGGGGGACTGGCGGTGGGGGTAGCAGGACTAGGACTGACGGTGGGTCGGGAAGCGGGGGGAGCTGGGACGGGTAATTTATTGCCAGCGGGGGTCGGATTGGCATGGACAACGCTGGCGGTCAGTATGGAGAAGGCTATCGCTACCGGGAGATGAATTGTACGCATAAAACACTCCTCACAAAACAAGGGAACAGGACGGTTGATTACAGGAATTTAATCGGTATTGTAGTTGAGATGTACCTATAGGATGGCAACAGGGAGGCAAATGTTCCAGGAATTGAACCAGTGTGCTCTGCCTAGGCCGTACATACAAATTTCATCAGGGCACCTCTACAGCAATCATAAATGAGATCACAACAAAAGTGATGTCTTGTTCCCGTCTGCCCCTCTCCCAGAACCGGAGAGGGGAGTAGAAACCATGATCGGGGGCTGTCGCCCCTGCGACCCTGTGAACTAACATCACCAAAAACTGTATATGGCAATCATAAATGAGATCACAACAGAAGTGATGTCTCGTTCCCGTCTACCCCTCTCCTAGAACCGGAGAGAGGAGTAGAAACCATGATCGGGGGCTGTCGCCCCTGCGACCCTGTGAACTAACATCACCAAAAACTGTATATAGCAATCATAAATGAGATCACAACAAAAGTGATGTCTTGTTCCCGTCTGCCCCTCTCCCAGAACCGGAGAGGGGAGTAGAAACCATGATCGGGGGCTGTCGCCCCTGCGACCCTGTGAACTAACATCACCAAAAACTGTATATGGCAATCATAAATGAGATCACAACAGAAGTGATGTCTCGTTCCCGTCTACCCCTCTCCCAGAACCGGAGAGGGGAGAAAACCAAAACGGGGCTACGCCCTGCGACCCTTGTTTCACATTCAAAAAGGACTGCTATACAGGGCACCTCTATTTATTGAGCATCAGGAGAAGTCCTATGGCTGGAATGCCCAAAGGACGGAGAACTGCGCCCTTGCGACTGCTAATGAGGAATTTATAGAGGTTCCCATCAACGACAGGCTCCGATGGGAACTACTCATCCCTGACCCCTATGCCGATGCAGTACCATGAGGGGGTGAGATTGAACCATTGTCATGTTTGGGCATTTTCAGCACAGTGCCATGCGGATCGAACTGCGGGCAACGAGAGACCGGATTCGTCAAGCCTTGACTGCACCGGAAGCGCTCCGGCACTGGTGGTTTTCGGGTTGGCCGCCGGAAGACCATGCCCCGTTGACACCGGGTAAGACGGTGGAACTGTGGTGGGGGGTATTGCCGATTCAGGTGCAGGTGCGGGAGGTGCGCCCGGATTATCTGCAATGGCAATTTAGCCGGGGGGTGGATGGGTTCCAGACGTGGTACTGGGGTGAGGGGTGGGTGCAGGTGCGTCTGGAGGCAGTCACGTTTCTACCGGTGGGTGTGGGGCAAGCGTGGCAGTTGTGGCGGCTCCGGGATTATTTGGAACATTCGATGCCTCACCCATGACGCTGGCTTCCTGGTTGACGCTGAGCCGGTTGGGGGTAATTCCGGGGATTTTTGTCGCCTTGGCCAATCAGGCACGGGGGTGGGCGGTGGTCTTGTTCCTGGTGGGGGCATCGACGGATTGGCTGGATGGCTATGTGGCGCGTCGGTTTAACCAGGTGAGTGAATTGGGGAAATGGCTTGACCCGTTGGTGGATAAGTTGTTGATCCTGGCTCCCCTGTTGGCGTTGGTGGAGTTGGGGGAAGTTCCCGGTTGGTTGGTCTTTCTTTTGTTAGTACGAGAACTGGGGATTACGGCCTGGCGAGCCCAGTTACCCCAGATGGCGGGGGCGAATAGGTGGGGAAAAGTGAAAACCGTGAGTCAGATCGCGGCGGTGGTGAGTCTCATCCTGTGGCCGGGGCAGGTGAGTCAATTTCTCTTTGCCGGAGCTGTGTTAATCACCTGGTTGTCGGGGATAATTTATCTGTGGCCTTGGAGTACCCAATGACCCCCCAGTTGGTGAATGTGGGTTTTGGCAGTAGTGTGTCGGCGCAACGGATCGTGGCGGTGGTGGCTCCCGATTCGACCCCAATCAAGCGGTTGGTGCAAGAGGCGAAAGAACGCCAACAGTTGATTGATGCGACCTACGGTCGGCGCACCCGGGCGGTGATTGTCACCGATTCTAACCATGTGATCCTGAGTGCCATTCAGCCGGAGACGGTGGCGCAACGTTTTGTCCTCCCTCTGCACAAAGGACATGAATGAGGGGCGGTTGATTGTCCTGACCGGGCCGAGTGGGGTGGGGAAAGGGACATTACTCAAACACTTGTGCCAACGCCATCCCGAATTGCAGGTTTCCGTTTCTCTGACCACCCGTGCCCCTCGTCCGGGGGAAATTCCCGGTCAGTCCTATATTTTTGTCAGTCGGGAGGCGTTTCAGGCGGCAATCCAGGCGGGAGAACTGCTGGAATGGGCGGAGTATGCAGGCAATTACTACGGCACGCCCCGGCAACCGGTGGAGGAGGCTTTGCGGCAGGGGAAGTGGGTGATTTTAGAAATTGAAGTCGTGGGGGCACGCCAAATTCGCCAAAATTTTCCCCAAGCCCGGCTCATCTTCATCTGTCCGCCCACTTGGGAAACCCTAGAGCAACGCTTGCGGCAACGGGGACAAGACTCGGAAACCGCCATGCAAAAACGTTTGGAACGAGCCAAAGAGGAATTGCAAGCCGCTCCCGAATTTGATGCCCAGGTAGTAAATGATGATTTGGAACAGGCGCTTAAAGAATTAGAAACACGCTTGGGGTTAACCACTGCCGGGAAGGGTAGTTCTATCAATCACCAATGAACGGTTGCATGATTCTTAAATTGTTGTATTCACCCTCACCCCCGACCCCTCTCCCATCAAGGGAGAGGGGAGTAGAATAGACCTCGTGCATGATTCTTAAATTGTCATATGGGAACCTCTATTTATTCAATCGGACAAAGAATCTCTTAGCGAGAATGCAGAGATTACAGAGAACCAGAGACGGGGGGTGCTCCCCTGCGACCGCTAATTCGCAATTTTGAGAGGTGCCCATATAGCAATCCTAAGGACACCTCTATTTATTTATTGAAGCAAAGGAAAAGTTCTATTGCCAGAATGCCCAGATGACGGAGAACCAGAGACGGGGGCTACGCCCCTGCGACCGCTAATCATCAATTAATAGAGGTTCCCCTAAATAAATTATTTGAGCGCAAATAAATTTAAGGGCACCTCTATTTATTCAATCGGGGAAAAAATCTCTCGGTTAGAATCCAGAAATTACAGAGAACCAGAGACGGGGGCTACGCCCCTGCGACCGCTAATTCGCAATTTTTAGAGGTGCCCTTAAGAGAACCAGATACGGGGGCTTACGCCCCTGCGAACCCGTGAACTAACATCACCAAATAGGTTCACCAAACGCCGCTTCACCCGAACTGGCGTTCTTTTAGGATTGCTGTAATTTTTTACTCATTATTAAATCCAAAAAACACTTCCCGGCGACGGGGATATTGGTCTAAATAACGGCGAAATTTGCCCCAATCAAAACTGCGGGGGTCAGAACGAGAACCCGATGTATCCACGGCTTTGTGAGTGGTAATGCGTTCCCAGGGCACACAGGTTTTGGCGATTACCCAAGCGAGGGATTGATATTGGGCATCGGTGTAGCCGCTGTGTGCCAACGGGTTAACCGGACCTGGGGTTGGCGTGGGCGTAGCCCCTGGACTAGGGCTGGGGGAAGGGGTCGGTGGGGGTGCATCGGGCGGGCGGTAATAGCCATCCATCGGGGATTCAAAGGAAATGTGATAGGCAAAATTATTCACCGAAAAAACGCCTTTGGGATTGGTTTTCACCGCTTGCCCCCGGAAGGCGGAGGGAGCCGCCCCATACGCCCGAAATTCCGGCGGAACCAGATACACCACCGTCCCGTCCCGGCGAATCAGTACATGATAACTGACTTGCAAATCATCCCGCCCCGTGTGGTCTTTCCGAAACATCCCAATCGCCACGTCGGCTGACCCGGCGGTTTCATGGAGGACGATTAACGGCGGTTGCTCGGTCGGTTGTCCCCACACATCCAAACGGTGCCGCAGACCATAATTGCTGGGGTGAGCGGGTGCATATTCCTGGGGTGGTTGATAGTTCGGCCAGGATTTGGCTGGCGATAACCCCGGTGGGCACAACCCCGGCCCTGCCGGTATGGGGGATAATTGCTCTAAAACAATAGTTTCCGGCGGTTTTTGCCACCATCCCACCGCCTGGGTGGCGACAAAACACACTAGGGCAAGCACGACCACCAGCAACCATTGCCCAATGCGTGCCATCATGATCCCTCACACCCTTAGAATTTTTATAACATTTTGTAGCGTTTCTTCCGGCTGTAACCCGCTTCTCCTAAAATGGCTGATGTTCATCTGAGGGAATGGATATGTCCGCACTGCTGGATAACTGGGAACTCATCGTGCAGTTGGTCTTGATTGCCTTGGTGGTGCTGGCGGGACCGGCGGTGATTTTCCTACTGGTGGCTCGCAACGGGAATCTCTGAAAACCACCTCTCGGGCGGGGATTCGGGTTGCTCCGGGCGGGTGATGATTTCCACGATTTTTTGCCGTGCCGCCGGTTGCCGGAGTGCCTCTACACACACCTGCGCTACCTTTTGCCGGGGAATCCGCCCCTCAAATAAGGTATCCGCCCCCTGGATGACTAAACCACCAGGGATGTTTTCGTTTAATAACCCCCCCGGACGGACAATCGTATAGTTTAACCCACTATTTTGTAAGTACAGTTCTGCTTGCTTTTTCCAGTACAAAATAAACCAAAATAAATTCAACGGATGCAAAAACTGGGATACACACAGGGACGATACCAACACAAAATGGTCAATTCCCTGAGTTTTTGCCACATCAACGAGATTTTGGGTGCCACAACAGTCTACCGCCCAGGGTTCAGTAACATTCAGGGATGGACGAGCACCCGTCGCACACAACAGCACCGTACACCCTGCCACCGCTGGCATTAACGTGCTTGGTTCCGTCACGTCGATCCGCACCACATCCACCTGAGGGGGGAGGATTTGCTTGGCCTTGGCTACGTCCCGTACCCCTGCCCGTACCGGGATTTCCCGCCGCACCAACTCTTCGACAATGCGCCGTCCGGTTGCCCCAGTTGCCCCTGCTACCAATGCCTGCATCGGTTTTGCCTATTCCTAACAAAACTTTAGCTAATTTAACACAGGGATTCCGTGATGGTTATCCCCAATGAAAAGTTACGGCTGATGGTGCGAGCTTGTGGGGGTGTTAGCCAGGTACGGCCATTTTGGGGCGTAAATAGTGATATGGCAATCCTTCTTAACGTTGCAACCCGGGTCGCAGGGGGTACCCTCGCCCCCTGGTTCTCTCTAAATGTGTGGATGCTCATGGGGTTGTCCTCTGGCCGAAACTACCATTCTAAAATCAAATCGGATTGCTATAGTCCAAAGATGGGGTTGGCTCGTTCTGTTGCCAAAAATTCCAGACACTCTGCGCCATCGTCACTACGCCGGTGAGAATCGCCGCTTCATCAACGGTGAATTTGGGATGATGCAAACTGTAGTACGGTTGCCCCACCACTCCCGTCCCCAGGCGAAACATGGTTCCCGGCACTTTTTCACAATAAAGCGAGAAATCTTCCGCCCCTAGGGAGGGTTCGGTGAGAATTTGCACCCGGTCACTGCCCCAGGCCGCCCGTGCCGATTGCTCGACCAACTGGGTTAACCTCGGATCGTTCTGCACCCCCGGCACCCCCGTTTTGTACTCCAGCGTGTAGCGAGCTTGGTAGGTGGCGCAGGTGTTTTTCACGATATTTTCAATCCATTGGGGCAATTGCGCCCGGGTTTCCGGGTGGAGCGAACGTACCGTGCCAAACAACCGCACCTGGTCGGCAATGACGTTGGGTGCCCGCCCGCCCTGGATTTTGCCAATGGTGAGTACAACGGGGCGCAGGGGATTTTGGGTGCGGCTGATCGCCTGCTGTAGATTGTTAATCACCTGAGCGGCAATCCACACCGCATCAATCGCTTCGTGTGGGCGTGCCCCATGCCCCGATTCCCCCAGGATGGTCAAGTCGAGTTCATCCGCCGCCGCCGTCAACGCTCCATAGCGAATGCCGATCATCCCCCCCGGCAAGCTCGGCCAGACGTGTAGCCCCAAGATTGCCGTGACATTCTCCAACGCTCCGTCTTCAATCATCCAGCGGGCGCCCTGCGCCGTTTCTTCCGCCGGTTGAAAGATAAACCGCACCCGCCCCGGCAATGGCACATCCAGAGCGGCTAACACCATTGCTGTGCCCAGGGCTACCGTTGTATGGACATCGTGCCCACAGGCGTGCATCACCCCCGCAATCCGGGAACTGTACTCCAAGCCGGTCATTTCCTGAATGGGCAGGGCATCCAAATCCGCCCGCACCGCCAGCAGAGGCGTGTCGGCATTCCCCAAATCAGCGAGCACCCCGGTTTTCCCCACCGCTTCCCGCACCACCAACCCACAGGACGACAAAACCCCCGCCACATAGGCCGAGGTCTGCCATTCCTGCCCACTCAGTTCGGGAAACCCATGAATATGTCGCCGAATCTCGACTAACCGGGGTGCCAAGGTGGTCGCAATGCCCCGGATCGCTTCCAGCACGGATTTAGGCGGCGGACTCGCTGAGGGGATAGACACTGACTTTCTGCCGGGTCTTCCCCCGCCGTTCAAACCGCACCACTCCATCCACCAGGGCAAACAGGGTGTAATCCTTCCCCAAACCCACGTTCACCCCCGGATGAAACGTGGTGCCCCGTTGCCGCACCAGGATATTGCCCGCCCGGACGACTTGCCCGCCGTAGCGTTTCACCCCCAGGCGTTGGGCGTTGGAATCCCGACCGTTGCGGGTACTTCCACTTCCTTTCTTGTGTGCCATCGCTCACCTCTGTGTTATTTACAGCGTAATGTACTACCAACCTAGGCCGCCACCGGTTCCGCTTCGGCCACCGACTCAGCCGCTCTTGAATCGGTAAATTCCTGACTTCCGACGACAATTTTTTCAATCAAAACCCGGGTCAATTCTTGGCGATGCCCGGTTTTCTTGCGGGTTTTCTTTTTGGGACGCATTTTGTACACAATAATTTTCGGTCCCCGGCGGTTGTCCAACACTTTGCCCATGACTTGAGCTTCGGGAACCGTTGGCCGCCCAATCTGCACCTGCCCGCCGCAATGCACCAACAACACCTGCTCCAGGGTGACCGTTTCCCCCTTTTCTAACCCCAGGGAATTGATGTCGTAAAATCGCCCCGGTTCCATCCAGAACTGTTTGCCCCCAACGGCAACGATGGCATAGTTGGTGTCCATAGTTTTAATTTGACAACGCAGTCTCTAATTATAAGTTTTTTAGCTAATCTACGTCAAGCGTGCCCTGACCCTGCCGGGAGAAAGATTACACTCAACCTATGGCTAAACCTCGCCCCACCCGTGACCGGATTGTGCCCACATCCCTTGAGGGGGAATTGCGGCAGTCCTATTTAGCCTATGCCCTGAGCGTGATGGTGGGACGGGCGTTACCGGATGGGCGGGATGGGTTGAAACCCGTGCAGAGGCGGATTCTCTACGCCATGTGGCAGATGGGGTTGACCGCACTGCGTCCCCACCGCAAGAGTGCCCGGGTGGTGGGGGAAGTGTTGGGGAAATATCACCCGCACGGGGATCAGTCGGTGTATGCGGCGTTGGTGCGTTTGGCGCAGGACTTTCACTGCCGTTACCCCCTGATCGAAGGGCAAGGGAATTTCGGCTCGATGGATAATGACCCGGCGGCGGCCATGCGTTACACGGAAGCCCGGTTATCCGCTTTTGCAGGGCAGGTTTTGTTTACGGATTTGCACCCGGCGATTGTGGATTTTCATGAGAATTTTGACAGCACCGAATCGGAACCCCAGGTGCTCCCCGCCCAGTTGCCTTTGTTATTGCTGAACGGCTGTAGTGGCATTGCGGTGGGGATGGCCACCCAAATTCCGCCCCACCATGCGGGCGAAATTATCGAAGCATTAGTTAATCTGATTGACTATCCGCACCTGAGCGATGAACGCTTATACAGGCTGATTCCGGGGCCGGATTTCCCCACCGGCGGCGAATTGGTCAACCCCCACACCATTCCCCAGGTCTATCGCACGGGGCGGGGCGCAATCACCTTGCGGGGGGTCTGGCACAGGGAAACCCAGGGGACGGGCAAACGAGCCAAGCAGGTCATTGTCATTACGGAATTGCCCTACCAGGTGGTG
>JAUQVQ010000034.1:0-9736 GCA_039794725.1 Gloeomargarita sp. HHBFW_bins_162 | reverse complement strand
CCCCTGCGACCCTTTTTTTGATGTTTTGAACTTAATTGGAGTCACTCGTTAGATGGGGGTGGGTTGACTAAAGATTCTACCCAAGTATGGAACCAAGTGCCGGGGGTGAGTTGGCGATAAATCTGTTGGAGCAGTTGGTTGGGGCCATCAGATGCCCAGGTAATCCCCTCGCTTAGGTAGGTGCGGGCGACTCGCTGGAGTCCATAGCTGGTGATGCCCCCCCACAGACCATGACTAACCCCGCCCATGTCCAGATGGTTGCTTAACCCCAGAATCGCCACACTGCCGCTACTGAACCCTAGCGCCAGTACCACCCGTTGGATGCCGTGACGGGTAATCGGCAGATGCCAGTGCCGACTGAGCCAAAGGAGGGTCAATAAATCCGTACCCACCGAAACCATCAAGTGCCACAGTCCCCCCGGCATGAGGGTCAACAGGAGGGATTTCACCAGTATCGGTGCCCACAGGATGGGGGTTTGCCCCGGTTGCATCGCCCATTGTCGTTCCCGGTTTGCCATAATCATTAGCCGATTGATACAGCGAATCGCCGGTTGTTGCGCCAGCAGATGCTGGAGTACCGTTTGCGCCGCCGTCACATCCACCGGCAAGGTGACTGCCGTCCACTCCACCCGTCCATCCGGCCACTCAGTACGCAGGGGTTGACTGTAGGGGGACAATCGTACTGTAATAGTACTGATAAAATTCCCGTGCGCCGGGGGCAAAGCTGGCGGTTCCCCCCCCCGCAGATTGATGATCTGCACCACAGGCCGCCCCCAATTTTTCAGCGTTGTGGCTAATTCCGACGGCGCCGTCTCCGGTTGTGTCATCACCCAAAAACAGACATCCGCCTGGGCAAGGGCAGTGTGAATCACTGGGGCGTGTTCGTGCGTCCAGCCGGGGGTATCCGTCCAAACTACAGACGGGTCAGGGGTCACGATGCTCACCGGCCAGCGGGTGGTTCCGGTCGGGACGGGTAGCGGGTGGATCAGTTGGCGCAAGAGGCTGGATTTTCCCACACCCGGTGCCCCCACGATGACAATGGCCAGGGTATTGGCCGGAGTGATTTCCACCTCCCCCAACCAGGACTGGTAGCGTTGCCAATGGGCGTGACTTTGGGCGGTAATAGCTTGCCACAATCCACCTTGATCCATCATTTCCCGGGGCTGAGAATTGCCGTTATTGTACCTTTGGGGGAGAAAGCCGCTATTCTGGAAAACGGGTTTTTACCCATTCCTCTCACACCGATGCGATGATTGAACGACTATTTTGGTTAAGCGCGGGGGTAATGTTGACCCCGGGATTGGTCTGGGCACAAACGGCTCCGGTCACCGTACCTGTTCCCCAGCGCAATGTTGGCCAACTCCTGCGGCAAGGGCGAGAACTGGTGCGCCGGGGCGACCTGACAGCGGCCTTGGAGGTTTATCAACAGGTGGCGGAATTATCCCCCAATGACGGAGCCGTGTTTGCGGCGATTGGCTACATCCACACCCAGCAACGCAACTGGCCAGCCGCCTTAACCGCCTACCAACAAGCCGTGACCCTCAGCCCCAAAAACGCCGATTTTCTCAACGCCTTAGCCTTGGTGCAGGCTGAACTGGGAGAATATCTGGACGCCAGCAGCAGTTATAGCCGGAGCCTGCGCCTCAATGCCCGCCAAGTCACCGCCTATCTGGGGTTAGCCGCCACCCAAGAACGCCTGGGCAATCCCCAAGCCAGCCTCGCCACCTTGGGACGGGGGCTAGTCCTCAATCCCAAATCCGTGGCCCTACACGAAGCCCTGGGGCGGGTCTGGCTCAAAACCGACCAACCGGAACGCGCCTTAGAAACCCTGACCCGTGCCGCCGAACTCGCTCCCCGCAACACCACGATTCAACGGTTAATCGCCCTCAGTTGGGCACTCAAAGGCGACACCCTCAAAGCCAAACAACTGCTGGTGAACGCCCTCACCCTGAACCCCCGGGATGCCGAAATTTACTTTCAGCTTGCCCGCTTGCAGGAAACCACCGGCGATCTCCCCGGTGCCATCCGCACCTACGAACTGGCGGTTCAACTCCAACCCGCCCGGGCCTACGCCAGCTTGGGGCAACTTCACATCCAACGGGAAAACTGGGAACAGGCCGTGCAAGCCTACCGCCAGGTGATCCAACTGGAGCCGGAACTGGCCGTTGCCCATCACCAACTTGGACTGGCATTGTACCGACAAAAAAAGACCCTTGAGGCCGAAAGTGTCCTGCTTACCGCCCGCAGTCTTTACCAACGCCAAGAAAATATGGCCGGGTTCAACCAAGTTGAACAATTACTCGCCCAAATCAAGCCCGCCTCCAAATCCAAAATTAAACCAAGCAAAAAACCAGAACCCGTCGAACCTTTGCCCTATGATGGGTATTAATTCGGTACCCCCTACCTGCCATGAGCGACCGTGACACCTCGCATCGTCAGCCGCCCCCCCGTTCGGTCCTCTCCGAACGGGAAGTGGAAATCGTTGAACTGGTAGCCGCTGGCCTGAAAAACCAGGAAATTGCCCGCCGTCTCGAAATCAGCAAACGTACGGTGGACAATCACATCAGCAACATTTTGACCAAAACCGCCACCGAAAACCGGGTTGCCCTTGTCCGTTGGGCATTGCAGTCCGGGAAAGTCTGTGTGGATGGGGTCAACTGCTGTGTCATCCCGGAATGAGTTGCCGCACCCTCTACCAACCCGAACTGCCCCTGGGCGTCTATCGGGAATTGGCCGCCCACTGTGCCGTATTGGGCATTGAAACCACCCTGTTGCCGCCCCACCTCCCCTTCGCCTACGAACACAGCCAAGTTGGGGGCATCACCTGCCGTTGGTCAACCCCCGACCAAGAAAAACGCCTGCAAGCCTTACTGGACTACTACGCTCACCGTTATCAACGCCCCTGGCAGGAACCGCCCTAGGTATGGAGTAACTTGGTTAGAATCCCAGACCGCAGACGGGGGCAGTGCCCCTGCGACCGCTCATCGGGAATTGCTAGGGGTATGCGGTTAATCAATACGTTTCCTCCTCATCAGGCGAACCAATAAACGTGTAAAAAAACGAAATCACAACGGTACAATAGTTGAGCAAATTCCTGGTTAATTCCTACACCCGATGCTGAAAAAATGGGTTGTTTCCCTGCACCAACCTGACCAACCATATCGGATAGCACTCATTTTTTTTGTGATTATTCTGAGCTTACTGCTACTCCGTTACAGCACCTTTTTTGCCACCTATGACCAGGGCATCTTCAACCAATTGTACTGGAATAGTCTGCACGGACGTTTTTTTGAAAGCTCTCTCTCCTCCGGGCTATCGGTTGCCGTGCGGTTGGACGGGGATGTTCCGAGTGTGTTTTACCATCGCCTGGGTCAACATTTCACCCCGGCGTTGATGCTCTGGTTACCCGTGTATGCCCTAGCTCCCTCCCCGGTGACGTTAATCATCCTGCAATCGTTATTACTAACCGCAGGGGGCATTGTCCTGTATTTTTTAGCCCGACACTGGTTAGAACCATCCCTAGCGTGGTGGATTACGGCCAGTTACTACGGAGCGGGAGCCGTCATTGGGCCAGCCCTTGGAAATTTCCACGATGCGGTGCAGTTACCGTTATTTCTCTTTGGGGCAATACTAAGTCTTGAACGGCGGTGTTGGTGGCTGTTTTGGCCGTTGATTTTATTAACCTTAATGATTCGTGAAGATACCGGTATAGTTTTGTTTGGACTGGGGGTTTATTGGCTATTTAGCCGCCGATTTCCCTGGGTGGGATTAACCGTTTGTGCCTTGAGTTTTTTGTATGTTGTTTTGGTTACTAATGTGTGGATGCCCGCCTTTTCTGAAGATTTAAGTCGCCGCTTTTTACCGGGGTATTTTGGGCAAGTGACCGGAGATGAAACCGAAGCAACGAGCACCTTAGACATCCTCAAAGGGATTTTTACTAACCCCACCCAAGTTTTATTAATTTTAGGCCGCCGACCCTTGCGAATTATGCTGTATATTTTGGGGCATTGGCTACCTTTAGGATTTCTCCCTGCGCTCTCCTGGCCTGCCTGGATGATGGTGATCTTTCCTTTGGGACAAAGAGTATTACAAAACTCTCATATTGCCCTGTTATTAAATGTGCGTTATGCGATTAATCTCGTACCGGCAATTTTCTATGGCGCAATTGTTTGGTGGGCGCATCATCAAGAGTGGTTTCAACGGCGATTTCAACGATTTTGGGGCTGGTGTATCGGGGTTTCTATTGTCTTAATCATTTTGGCAAATCCCAATAATAGTTTTTCGTGGCTATTACCGGATTCTGTGCAACCTTGGGTGTGGGTTCCGCTTGGGCAACGCTGGCAACATCAGGCGGAAATTCGCACTCTGCTTAGGCAAATTCCGAGTCAAGTAACAGTGGCGGCGACGAATCAACTGGTTCCCCCCTTATCGAGTCGGCGAGGTATTATCCGCTTTCCTCAGTACCAACTACGTCTGGACAATAATCAAGTACAATCGGTGGACTATATCATTACCGATTTGTGGTATTGGCGGCGGTTTAGTGTACCCTGGAAAAATGCCTGGGATATTGGTGAACTCAACCAACGTATTACCAGTGGAGAATACGGGATAATTGACCTAAAAGATGAAGTAGTTTTACTCAAAAAAGGAGCCGTCTCTGCCCCGGAATTACAACAGAGATGGCAGAATTTATATCAAGAATTGCTGTCTCTGTGGCAACCATGACTCCCCGCCCCCGTAAAGCCCTTGCCCAGTATTGGTTAAAACGGGATGATATTCTGCAAAAAATTGTGCAAGCGGCAGACTTAAAGCCTACAGATAGTGTCCTCGAAATTGGTCCCGGCACGGGTCGTTTAACCCAGTATTTACTGCCCCAGGTACAGGGGTTAATGGCCGTAGAATTAGATGCTCAATTGGTCAAATTTCTGCAAAAAAAGTACGGTCAACACCCCCATTTCTGGTTAATCCAACGTGATATTTTAGCCTTAGATTTACCTGCGGAATTACGCAAAAATCCCCAATTCCCTCCCCCCCAGAAAGTCGTTGCCAATATCCCGTACAACATTACCGGGCCTCTGCTTAACTCCTTGGTGGGTTCCCCCTCCCGTCCCTGGCCTTGGCCGTTCGAACGATTGGTATTACTGGTGCAAAAGGAGGTTGCCCAACGCTTGACCGCTGACCCTGGCAGTAAAATTTTTGGGGCATTATCAGTACGAATGCAGTATATTGCCCACTGTAGTTGGGTGTGTGATGTCCCGGCCAGTGCGTTTCATCCCCAGCCCCAAGTGGATTCGGCGGTGATTTGCCTCACCCCCCGCATCCCTGAACCGGTTGCGGTCATGCCCCGCCGGTTTGAGCAGTGGGTACAACAGGGGTTCAGTCAACGCCGGAAAATGCTCCGCAATGCTCTACCAATTGAGCGGGAGATTTTAACCCCGGTGCTTCTGAAATTGGGCTACCCGGATACGGTGCGAGCTGAAGCCATCAGTGCCCCGGATTGGGTGCAATTGTGCAATTGGCTATGCGAACAACTGCCGAATGAACCGCAAATCCACAATCCCGAAGTGGAGACTGAACGCCAATTTGATATTCTCTAAAACTTTAATCAGCCAGCGCACTTCCCCTTGCGCTTTTTCAGCATAGTAGTTGAACAGTATACAAATCAACCGTTCCAAATAACCCTTAACCTTTTTACAAATCAGGACAATTTTGAGTAAAATTCCCACCATTTTTGTTGGGCCAAGTTGGCAAATCAAATCAATAAAGTTTTTATGGTTAGCATCTTTTTTATTTTCAATCACCAGGAAATTGAGTAAACGGCTACAGGTGCGGGTGATCAGAAAATCATTGGTGCTTTGCAGGTCAAATTGGGGGAATAATTCATCCATAAACTGCCGTAATTTCCGTTCAAAAATATCCCGGTCTTTGCTGGCAGGCATGGCGGCAATTAAATAATTGGCTAAATTTTGTTTGTACAGGCGGTAATTTTGCCCTTCGGGATTTTCCCGCAAAAACTGTGCCGCCCGTTCCTCATAGGTCATGCCGTTGTCCACCTTGGCTCCAAACAGTTTGAAGGCCACAAATAATTCCTGATTGGTAAGCATAGTGGGGTTTTTCACCGGTTCTAAATTCTTGGCCGAGCCTAAAGACCGCCGGTATTCATAGGTCACGTAGCGCCCCAATTGATGCTCGAATTGCTGTTGGACTTGGGTTTGCAAATTATGCACAATTTGCAACTGCTCCTGGAACTGTTGCCGGTCTTCCGCCCCTGCCAATTGCGCTTCATATAGGTAGGGATAACGGCGCAGTAAACAGGCCAACGGCTGATCCTCGGCAGGTTCATCGGTCGCTTCCAATAGGGCAACGGTTTGACACAACCGCAGGTATAGTTCTGTGCCCTGAAACGCCTGGAACAAACGGCGCAAGGTTCCCACCGTTTTGCCCCGGTCGCCTCCCCGCAAAGGCGTGGGGGTGGCGAGAATGTCCACCAAATGGCTAATCGCCCACCGATGCTGGGACTGGTTTTGCCACTGGTTGATGAGAATGTAGCAACTCCGGTTGAGAATGAAGCGGAACCGTTGACTGGCCTCCGGACGCAAAACCAATCGCTCTAGGGCGGCTACCACCGTAGCGTTGCCACACTTCAACTCGGTGAATAGCTCTCGAAACCGCTCCAGCACGGAATTAGGAGCTTCCCGCTGTACCCATTGATAAATATGGTTGTAAATCAGTTCCTCATCGGGACTGCTGAGAATATCCATGTAGGCGGCCATCACCCTACCTCCAGACACAAGAACAGAGAGCGAACAACGGTTGTCAGTAATAATACGGAGAGTTTGTATGACATTGTTTAGACATTTAAGTAAAATTACGTAGGGTTTAAGTTGCGTCCAGGACGTACTTTCCCCTGTTTTTTATTAGAACAGACTCCAGAAGTTTTCTATGTAAGTTAGATCACAGGGGTCGGCTGATCTAGCACACGGGTCGGGGTACTTTGGGAACCGCCAGATGACCCCAACGACATACGGGCAGGAGTGGGGGGGATACCTTAGGAATGGCGAGGTGCTCCATGACGAGAGCAATCCCTATTGACAACAAAGTTTCCAGGTGTTGTCAATGAGCGGTCGCAGGGGCGCAGCCCCCGTCTCTGGCTCTCCCTAATCTCTGCATTCTCATTAAGAAATTCTCTGCCCGTTTGCATAAATAAAAGTACCCTTGAATCGTTACAGATTGCCATAGGACACCTCTAAGAAATTATCAATGAGCGGTCGCAGGGGCGCAGCACCCGTCTCTGGTTCTTCCTAATCTCTGCATTCTCATTAAGAAATTCTCTGCCCGTTTGCATAAATAAAAGTACCCTTGAATCGTTACAGATTGCCATAGGACACCTCTAAAAATTGTCAATGAGCGGTCGCAGGGGCGCAGCACCCGTCTCTGGTTCTTCCTAATCTCTGCATTCTCATTAAGAAATTCTCTGCCCGTTTGCATAAAAATAAAAGTACCCCTAATTCATTTTTTGCATTGCATACCAGGCTTGAAACATCAATATCGGCCAAAGGTGCGCCTGCCAATTAAATTTCCCCTGTAAATGTTCGTGCCATTTTTGAGTAATGATCTGCGGTTGGAAATACCCCTGGTGTTGTAGTGTTTGCGGGTCAAGCAATGCTTCTGCCCAATCTCGCAAGGGGGAAGTACGCAACCATTCCCCAAGGGGTAAGGCAAATCCCTGCTTGGGACGTTCGATGAGATTTGGGGGTACATATTGATAGAGAATTTGCCGGAGAATCCATTTGGTTTTGCCTTGATTGATTTTGTACTTCATGGGTAATTGCCACGCCAGTTCGACGACATTTTGATCTAAATAGGGGGCACGGGATTCTAAACTCATCGCCATCGTCGCCCGGTCAACTTTTACTAAAATATCATCGGGTAATTCCATCAAACAATCGGCCAACATAAAGGTACTGAGTTCATCATGGGCTAAAGGAGAATAAATCGCTAATTTCTGAAATATGGTTGCGGGTGATTCTGTCAATGTTGCTAACAAATCGTCGGCTAAAGGTGGAGCTAACCAGCGACTACTTAAACACTGATAGAGTAGGGCGGGGTGAGATTCGGCTAAAACGGCGGCCAATCGGGCGACGTTATCCGCCGGTGAGTAGTAGGGTGTGGTGAAGAAGTGGTTAAGTAAACGTGGGGGTATTTTTCGCAGTAAATGGGCTAATTTCTGGCGCAAAGATAGGGGCAACCACGCCATAGATTTCCAAATAGTTCTTCCATAGCGATACTGACGATACCCGCCAAAGAGTTCATCACCCCCATCCCCGGAGAGACTCACGGTGACAAACTGCCGGGTTAATTCGGCGACGAGAAACGTAGGAATTTGGGAATTATCGGCAAAGGGTTCATCATAAATTTTCGGTAACTTGGGAATCACGGCCATTGCTAAGGCTGGGGTGGTGATTAACTCCGTGTGTTCGGTTCCCAAATGGTGTGCTACTTGCTTTGCCCAAGGAGCTTCATTGTAGGCAGATTCTGTAAAGCCAATCGTAAACGTTTTGATGGGTTGTGCCGATTGTTTTTGCATCAGAGCCACAATTAACGAGGAATCCACACCCCCCGATAAAAAGGCTCCTAACGGCACATCGGCCACCATTTGTTCGTTAATCGTTTCAGTGAGTACTTTTTCTAATAATTGCACCGTATCAGGGGGAGATAAATTCCAGGGCGTTTGATGGGCGATAATTTCCGAGAGTGACCAATACGATTGCGGTTGATTTATCGTTTGTGGATGGGTAATTTTTAACCAGGTTCCGGCAGGTAATTTGTAAATGTTTTGGTAAATGCTATAGGGACTGGGAATATAACCATAACTGAGCAGCAAATGCAGAGCATAAGGGTTAATTTGCCCCAACCAACCGGGACTGCATTGTAACGCTTTTAATTCCGAACCAAAAACAAAACCCGCTGTTGTCCACCCGTAATACAGAGGTTTTTCTCCCAACCGATCCCGACCTAAATAGAAACATTGTTCCTGGGGATGCCACAGCACGAGCGCAAACATACCCCGACATTTTTGTAAACAAGAAACAAACCCCCAATGTTCAATTCCTGCTAGGAGAACCTCTGTATCCGAATTGCCCTTAAACGAATAACCTTGATGAACTAATTCCCGCCGCAAAGCCTGAAAATTGTAAATTTCGCCGTTAAATACCACAACCAAACCCGCCCGGGAAACCATCGGTTGCGCCCCCTGCGGAGACAGGTCTAAAATAGCCAACCGCCGATGCCCCAACCCCACCCCCGCCGTTTCATCCACCCAAATTCCTCCATCATCCGGCCCTCGGTGCGTTAACGTCGCTGTCATTGTCTGTACTTTTGCGGCCAATTCTCGTCCCGCTTCCCTGACCCACACCCCCGTAATGCCGCACATGGATTACTCTCGCACCTGCACCAACCGCCACCCCTCGTACACTGCCGCCACCCGATACCGGCTCCGGGGTTCCAATCGGAAATTCGGTTGCACCCACGCCCAACTGCCCACCGGTAATGCCGCCGGTTCGGGATACCATTGCCCCAAATTGGGAGTATAAATACTCAGCAAAATCTGCGCTTCATCCCCGATTCCCTGGCGCACAAAATTGACCCGCACCTGCTCTAACAATTCGCCCAAACGGGTTTCCTGTAAAAACGGTTTCACATCGGGACTGTAATTGCCCACCAACCCCATCGCCCC
>JAUQVQ010000033.1:0-9774 GCA_039794725.1 Gloeomargarita sp. HHBFW_bins_162 | reverse complement strand
ATAACAACGATGAGACCTTATTAGTGATTAGAAATGCGACGGTGGCGGCTCATTTTGACCGGGAATTTAACCGTCTGATGCGGAATGTGGAACTGGGGCCGCCGGGGTGGTTACTGAAAGCGGCGAGTGATGCCAAGAAAGAGTGTGGTTAGTATGACGGCTGATCGTTCGGGGGTGGTGCTGGCAGCGGCGGCGGTCACCGGGGTACTGGTGGGAGTCGTCGGGGGTGGCTTCCGGCAGGCGGTGAGTTGGGGGCTACGGACGCGGTTTGACTGGTTGGCCGCTCAGGGGCAGGGGATGCAGTTGCTCCTGGCGGTGGGGGGGGCGGCGGTGCTGGTGCTGGCGGGGTTTCATCTGATGCGGGCATTTGCGCCGGAAACGGGGGGAAGTGGGATTCCGCAAATTGATGGATACTTGGCGGGAATGTTGCCCCTGCGGAGTGAGCGGGTTTTGCCGGTGAAGTTTGTGGCGGGCTGGCTGATGCTGGTCAGTGGCATGGTGTTGGGGCGGGAAGGGCCGACGATTCAGATGGGCGGCAGTGTGGGGCATCTGGCGGGTCGGTGGGGCAAGCTCTCGCCGGAGGAATCACGGGTGTTGGTGGCGGCGGGGGCGGGGGCAGGATTAACGGCGGCGTTTAATGCACCCTTGGCGGGGATTTTGTTTGTGTTTGAGGAAATGCGGCCTCGGTTTGCGGATGAAACCCGAGCGTATCAGGCGATTACGTTGGCCTGTGTGATGGTGATGGTGGTGGTGCAGGCGTTGGGCTGGAATGAGACGGTGTTACCGACGCAAATTTATCCGGCACCGGCGTTGGTGTCCCTGTGGGTGTTTGCGGTAACGGGGGCGGCGTTGGGGGTGATTGGCTATGGGTTTAACCGGGGGCTAGTCCTGGCGTTGGCTGGTTTGGGGTGGTCGGGGCGCCGGTTCTTTTCCCTGCAGGCGGTGCTGATCGGCGCTCTGGTGGGAGTGTTGGGCTATATTTACCAGCCGAGTTTGGGGGGGGATGCCCATCTGTATCATCCCTTGATTAGTGGAGGTAAACAGGTGGTGCTGTGGTCGTTGGATACGTTGAAACCCACGCCGGAGATTTGGGGGTTATGCCTGCTGCGATTTGTCATGACGTTGTTGTGCTATGGGTCGGGGGCACCGGGGGGGATTTTTGCGCCGATGTTGGCGATTGGCACGCTGTTTAGCCAGGGGATAGCGCAGGAGGTGCATTACCTTTTCCCGCAATGGTTGCCGGAGCCGGGGATAGTGACGATTGCGGGGATGGGGGGGTTGGTGGCGGCCACCGTCCGGGCACCGTTGACAGCAATTGTCCTGACATTGGAAATCACCGGGAATTACCAACTCATCCTGCCGTTGCTTGTTACCTGTCTGACGGCAACGCTGATGGCGGAATATCTAGGGGGGAGGCCGATTTATACTGTACTGCTAGAACGTATGTTGAACCGCCATCCGGCACATCCGGGCTAATTTCTGAAGGGCATTTCATTTATTGAAGCCAGGGAGACATTCTCTGGCCAAGATGCCCAAATGGCGGCGAACCAGAGACGGGGGCTGTCGCCCCTGCGACCGCTCATTACGATAATTACGAATTTAGGGAACCTCTATAGCAATCATAAATGAGATCACAACAGAAGTGATGCCTCGTTCCCGTCTGCCCTCACCCCCTGCCCCTCTCCCAGAACGGGAGAGGGGAGAAAACCAAAACGGGGCTACGCCCTGCGACCCTTGTTTCACATTCAAAAAGGACTGCTATATTTATTCAGTCGGATAAAGAATCCCTTAGTTAGAATCCAGAGATTGCGAAGAATCAGAGTCGGGGGCTGTCGCCCCTGCGACCGCTAATTACGAATTTATAGAGGTTTCCTGAATAAAGACAGAAAGTTCATCCCAGGGCTTGACAATAACCGGGGAACAATCTGCTAAAAAAAAGTAGTGTTTTCGAGGAGTAACCGTGCGGCGTTCCCTGGGGTTGATTGGTTTAACGAGCTTGTGGGTGGTGGGGGGGATGTTGCCTGTTCTCAGCCAACCCGTGCGGACGGTGCAGAAAATTCCCTTTCGCAATTTGGGGTTTACCCGCCCGGTGGTGTTGCGGGGGCCGAGTCCTGAATTTGGGGTGAGTATTCCCATTTTTGGCCGCAATTTGGATACCGCCCAAAGTTTTGTGCAATTAGAGTTAGCCCCTTCGCCGGTGTTAAAACCCAGTTCTACGGTGCGGATTTTACTGAATGGTCGCCCGGAGCGGGTAATTCAGGTGAAGGATTTACTCCCAGAAAAAAGTATTAAAATTCCCTTACGGTTGCCGCCGCCGGGGGAGCGGTTTATTACTGTAGGCATCGAAAGTTTTTTGCAAATTACGCCGGATTTTTGTGAAGACGTAGCCTCTGGGAATTTGTTTTTAACGGTGGGAGATAACAGTTTTTTCCAACTCGTCAAAACCGAAACGGATACCCCCATTAACTATTGGTTTCGTCCGACCTACAACCAAGTGGTGGTGGTGGTGCCGCAACAGATGGATACACCAACGGCGCAAGCGGCTCTGTGGATGTATAGCCTGCTGAATTACCGCTTTCGGGAGTCACGGGTGCCGATCATCTGGTTTGCGGGGGATTTGGCATCCCTGAAATTAGACCCCAATACCGATGCCGCAGTGGTACTACATCAGGATGAGCAGGTTCCCAACATTCAACGGCAGGGGAATATCCTCCGGGTACGGGCGCAACCGGATGTGGTCGAGTCGTTGGCCGAGGCGCAACCGGCATTTATGGCTCCGGCGGTGCAGGTTGAGGAAACCGACCCAGCGGCACCCCGCAGGTTACGGGATCGGCGTTTGTTTAGCGAGTTGGGCTGGCCGGAGGATGCCAAAACCGGGTTGGGCAACCAAAGTTTTCGGTTAACCTTCGATTTGGCGCAGTTGGGGGGGCGGCCTCAGGATTTATCCCTCGCCTTGCGTTCTCGGTTTAGCCAAGCCAGTCGGGATGATAGCGGGGCGTTGAGCGCTCAGATTTTCCTGAATGGGACATTTATCAATAGTTTCAACGTGGGTACCCAGACCCAGTTGAATACCACCCTGGCTCTGCCGGAACAACGACTAGAACGGACGAATAATTTGGATGTGGTGTTTCAGGTGGCACAACGGGACTGCCGCTCGCCTCGCCCGGTGACGGTACAGGTGTTGGGGTCGTCCTATTTGGATTGGAATGGGTTTCAACGCCCGTTGGGAACGTTTGAGGATGTGCCGCAGGAATTTTTGGGCAAGGGGCAGGTGGTGGTGGATATTGCGAATCCGGCGGTGGTGGCGGGGACGGCGCAGGTATTGGGGATGCTCAGCCGCAGTGGCAGGCGACCCCTACTGCCGGAACTTCTGCCTGTTGCCGAGGTGCGAAATTGGAATAATCTGCCTCAGCGTCCGGCCTGGCGGTTGTTGGGCACAGCGCCGGGAGTGCGGTTGAATAGTCCCATCCGTTTGGGGCAAAGTTTTGAAATTATTAACCCCATCAACCAAAACATTTTGTTAAAGACTCAACCGGGGGCGAGTATTGGGGTGTTGCAGGCATTTTTCCATCAGGGCGTACCCACACTCTGGTTGTCCTGGTGGGGGAATCAACCGCAGGTAGCGCAACAGACGGGAGCGGTTTTGGCTGACCCGGTGGCGAGTTTGGTCAATCAACTGCAAGGGAATGTGGTCACGGTCACGCCCCAGGGGAGTTTTGACTATTGGAACCTCACCAGCGACACCTTGCAGGTTCGCTATCCTGATGAGCTAAATTGGTGGTTGTTACTGCGCCGTTACCGTTGGGTTCTCCTCGGATTGTTTTTGGTTATTGGCGGCATCCTGGCCTGGCGATTGTACCAACGGTTAGGCCGTCGTGCTGAAGCTCCCACTCCGCCCGCTCCTTAACTTATGGCCTCCTTTGACCCGGTTTCGCTTGTCCACGCAGGGGTTCTCAGTGAGACTCAACTTGCCCAGGTGCAAGCACAGCAAAAACGAAAGGGTTGTGGATTGCAAGAAGCTCTGAAAGAATTAGGAATGATGTCCGAAAGCCGGTATATCACCGTGCGTTCCCAACTTACCCAGGAACGATTACTTAGGGATTGGTTAAACTCCAAAAAACATCATTTGGATTTGGGGTTAGCTAGTGTGCGTCCACCCTACTACTGGAGTCAGGTAGAACTGTTCCCCTGCGCCTGGCAGGATAAACAAACGTTGATGGTTGCCGTCACGGATCGCAGTCATAGTTATGCTCTTCACATTGTTCAGCAAATTTGGCCGCAGGCAAAAATTGTACCCCTCTTAGCAACTTCTACAGAGATTACCCGCCTCATTATTCAGCTCAATTTGGGTAAACAGCTAATCAAATCGGGAGCAATTAATAAACAACAATGGCAGGATATTTTAGAAATTCACCGCCGTACCGGCTCCCCGATTGGACAAATTCTTACCCGTTTGAATTACATCAAACCGCAAAAGTTCGTACACATTTTAGTTGATCTAACAGGATGCCCTTCGTATTCTAATCTGATTGGGACACCCGCCTGGTCTATGGATGAGGAGTTGGTGCGCCATTTTGATCCTCAAATTATGTCCAAATACTTATTTATTCCCCTGAGTCAACTGGATGAAAAGACGATATTAATTATGGTACAAGACCCGTTGGACATGCGGGTGGATGGACAAATTCAAAAGCAGTTTCCAGGGATAGAAATTACTAAAGTTCTCGGTACAGAGAGCGATATTACCTATCTATTAGATTCCGTATTTCGCCAGTTGTTTAGTTGGCAGGCAGTGTATCGGTTGGTGGCTCGTTCGCCTCGGGAATCAGCGTCACAAGTATTTACGCCAGCCCAGATTTTGTTTGGCTATACAGTGCTGGTTCTACTTCTGTGGGGTCTGCTGAATCATACCTCATTTACGCTTTGCGTGGTTATGTCTTTAATCAATTTATTTTATATCAGTGCGGTGGGATTCAAAATGTTACTGAGTTTGGTGGGAGCCATTGACCGCAAACATCATATTCAAGACGAAGATGTAGCCAGTTTAACCGATGAAGAATTGCCGGTTTATACGATTCTTGTGCCGGTGTATAATGAACCGGAAATTGTCTCGATGTTAATTAAAGGTCTAGGGCAATTGGATTATCCCCACGAAAAATTAGATGTATTACTGTTATTAGAAGAAAAAGATAAAGTCACTATTGAAGCTGCTAAAGCCGCCCATCCCCCCCATTACATTCGTTTTATTTACATCCCGGATAGCAAACCCAAAACTAAACCCAAAGCCTGTAATTATGGTCTCGCTTTTGCCCAGGGGCAGTATTTAACCATCTATGATGCGGAAGATATTCCCGACCCGGATCAGTTGAAAAAAGCGATTTTAGCCTTCCGACATGGCTCCCCGGATTTGGTATGTGTGCAGGCGGCGCTGAATTATTTTAACCGGGATGAGAATTTTTTAACCCGGATGTTTACCCTAGAATATTCTTATTGGTTTGATTATTTACTACCTGGTTTGGAAAGTTTACGCCTACCCATTCCCTTGGGAGGGACGAGCAATCATTTTCGTACCGATCGATTATTAGAGTTAGGGGGGTGGGACCCGTTTAATGTTACCGAAGATGCGGATTTGGGCATACGGGCGAGTCAACGCGGGTACACGGTGGGGGTGATTAATTCGACCACTTATGAAGAGGCGAATTGTCGCTTGAAAAATTGGATTCGGCAGCGTTCCCGCTGGATCAAAGGCTATATGCAAACCTGGTTGGTGCATAATCGTGACCCCTGGAAATCCATTAAAACATTAGGGCTGGGGAATTGGTTGGCCTATCAGTTTTTTGTTGGGGGTACGATTGTTTGTTTTTTGAGTAATCCAATTCTATGGTTATTCTTTTTCTATGCCGCCATTTCCCGTGCCCCCTGGTTGGAACAACTCTTCCCCGGTTGGATGTTGTATATTTCTTTGTTTAATTTAATCTTGGGCAATAGCATTGGCATTTACTTAAATATGATCGCTGTGTTTCGCCGTAAGTATTACAATCTCACGTTGTATGCCTTATTAAATCCTGCTTATTGGTTACTGCATTCGGCGGCTTCTTATATGGCGTTATGGCAATTATTTACCAAACCATTCTATTGGGAAAAAACCATTCACGGTCTCAGTAAAGTCAGTCATGGACACGGGGCTGCCCCCTCAGGGAAAACACCACAACCACAGGGGAATTAACAACAAAATTCCTACCGTAGAAAGGGCAATCGTAGCGGCCATAATATCCCGATTCAATTGATGTTCTTCCGCCAAAATTAACGTGGCCATCGCCGTTGGCATTCCCGCCATCAGTACCAGAGCGAGCCGTTGTTCCCCCTGCACCCCCAACAGCGTTAACCCCACCCCCACCAACAAGGGCATGACGACGATTCGTACCAAGGTGGGCAACCCCGCCAACCGCCAACCGCCCTGCTGAAAACCCAGTTGGTACAACCGCCACCCCGTCAGTACAAAAGCGGCACTAATGACCACCGGCACGGCTTGGTCTAGTCCGGTTTCTAACCAGGAAGGAAAGGGCACCGAACGGCAAAAGTAACTCAACCCAAACGCCCACAGCGTCGGCACCAGCAGGACTTTTTTCCAGTCATATCCAGTCGGTGTTTGTTGCGCCCCGAAATACCCCGCCACCAGTACCCCGATGCCGTAGGTGCCCAACAGATTGTTCGTCAAACTGTAGCTGACCACCCAGCCCCACACCTGGGGGTCAACCAACCCCGGCACAATTCCCAAACCGATAAACCCCGTATTCACCAGCGTTCCCGCCAACACGACACTGCCCTGTTGGTCTGTGGTCAATTTCTGCGGCCACCACCGCAATCCCCCCCAACTCAAGCCCAAGTTCACCCCCAACACGGCTAAGGTTACAAGCGGCACGACCCAGACCAAGCCATTAAAGTCAGTATGTCGTACTAAAGTAAAAATCTGTACCGGCACCCCCACCCAGTACAATGTCCGTCCCAAGAGGCGGGGGAACAATTCCGGCAACCAGCGTTGGGTGAACAATCCCAGCCCTGTCCAAAGAATTAACGGAGTATAGACGTGCGCCAGGGATTCCATAGGAATTCGGTTATTTCCCGTGCCAATTACGGTTTCCTAGACTGCGCCTTGGCAGGGGGCTATTCCACAATAAGATTAGCAGGTCAAAAGCAATCCTGACCTGAAGCTCAAGTCCGTGATAAAAACCAATGTCAAAGGAGGTAGATGGTATGGTGTTAGTACGTTGGAGTGACCCGTTCCGGGAACTGGAAGCCATGCGGCGGCAAATGGATCGTCTGTTTGACCAAATGATTCGCCGGGATGAAGATGGTGCGGTCAACCGGGGGGTAGACTGGATTCCGGCGGTGGAACTGCAAGATACGCCTGATGCCTTGATTTTGAAAGCCGAAATTCCCGGTGTGGAAAAAGAAAATCTGGACGTGAGTGTGACCCGGGAAGCCGTGCAAATCGCCGGTGAACATCGCTTTGAAAAACGGGAAGAAGATAAGGGTACGGTGCGGACGGAATTGCGTTATGGTCGCTTCCAACGGGTGATTCCCTTGCCCGTACCGGTGGCTCATGACCAAAGCAAAGCCGAATACCGCAACGGCATTTTGACCCTGACTCTGCCCAAAGCGGAAGAAGCCAAAAACCAAGTGTTCAAACCGGCCTTGACCGAAGCGTCCAGCTAATTCCTGGCGAATACCTAATTAACGCACTGTCCCCCGGCACTAGCTGGGGGATTTTTGCATGATTTCTAAATAAATATGTTCCAACCGCACGGGCTGGCGAGAAATTGAGGTTAGCGAGATTCCTGGAAATAGGTTGATGATCTGATTAAGTTCGAGAACTTCCGGCACCCAAAACACTAAATCCTGGTTGTAATACCGCACCGGCCAACCCAATACTTCGGCTCGTTGAATGACAGCATCGGGGGTGGGGGTTTGAATGATTAAAATTTCGGCGGCGTTAATTAATTTTCTCAGGGAATTTAAGCTCCCTTCGGCGGCCAATTTCCCCTGTTTCAAAATGCCAATGCGGTCGCACATCCGTTCGGCTTCTTCGAGGAGATGGGTAGTCAGAAGTACAGTCATGCCTTGTTGCTGACAGCGGCGAATTAACTGCCATACTTCAAAGCGGGATTCAATATCTAAACTTGCGGTTGGTTCATCCAAAATTAACAACTTAGGTTGATGAATTAAAGCGATAGCAATGTTTAACCGTCTTTGCATTCCCCCACTTAAATTTTCTGCTAAACTATTTGCCCGTGAATCTAGCCCAACTAAGCGCAAACATTGCTTGACTCGCTTAGGTAATTCTCGCTCTGGTACACCGTAAATTCGCCCGAAAAAATAGAGATGTTCCGCACAGGTCAAACTTTGATAAAGTAAATCTTTTTGAGGTGCAACGCCCAGGAGATAACGGTGTTCGGGTCGCCAGGATTGACCGGCAATATAGACTGTACCTTTATCAGGATTTAATAAGTTACAAATGATATTAATAAGTGTAGTTTTTCCGGCTCCATTTGGCCCCAGCAGTCCATAAATTTCCCCCGATTTAATTTCTAAATCAATTCCCTGGAGAACGGGGCGTTTTTGATAACTTTTGGTCAGGTGTTCAATCTTTAGCACAGGATTTTGTATGCCAATTACGCTGAGATGCACCTAAATTTTAGCACCTTAAGGAACGGCTTAATCATCAGGAAATTGCCAGCAGGGGATAATTTGAACCTGGGATGAGCCACATTGGGAACAAACAACATTCATCTGGGAATCCACCCATTCGTAGCCACATTGACGGCAGGCGCAGTAGAGATTGTGCCGATTCAATTGGTCAAGGGTTTGATGCCAGAGGGCTTGTTCGTGTTCATTAAGTATCGGTAAATCCATAAATTTTCATGAGAAAAAAGAGTTGTAGGGCATTATCTCATTTTTGTAGCGTAGCAATCGCAGGGCACCGTCCCCGTATTTGGTTCTCCGCTCTATTAATTCATCATTAGCGGTCGCAGGGGCGCACCCCCCATCTCTGGTTCTGTTTTATTTTATTTTTGAATCTTTCAGGATTGCTACAGAAGACAGAGTAGACCTCTTGCATGATTTATATTCACCCTCACCCCCTGCCCCTCTCCCATCAAGGGAGAGGGGAGAAAACCAAAACGGGGCTACGCCCTGCGACCCTTGTTTCACACTCAAAAAGGACTGCTCTATTCACCCTCACCCCCGACCCCTCTCCCATCAAGGGAGAGGGGAGAAAATCCCAAACGGGGCTACGCCCTGCGACCCTTGTTTCCCATTCAAAAAGGACTGCTCTATTCACCCTCACCCCCGACCCCTCTCCCATCAAGGGAGAGGCGAGAAAATCCCAAACGGGGCTACGCCCTGCGACCCTTGTTTCCCATTCAAAAAAGACTGCTCTATTCACCCTCACCCCCTGCCCCTCTCCCATCCAGGGAGAGGGGAGAAAACCAAAACGGGGCTACGCCCTGCGACCCTTGTTTCCCATTCAAAAAAGACTGCTCTATTCACCCTCACCCCCTGCCCCTCTCCCATCAAGGGAGAGGCGAGAAAATCCCAAACGGGGCTACGCCCTGCGACCCTTGTTTCACACTCAAAAAGGACTGCTCTATTCACCCTCACCCCCGACCCCTCTCCCATCAAGAGAGAGGGGAGAAAATCCCAAACGGGGGCTTACGCCCCTACGACTCCAAGCTAAGAAACCTTGATTTGTTCACGGGTTTAGAGTTTGAGTTA
>JAUQVQ010000032.1:7747-9784 GCA_039794725.1 Gloeomargarita sp. HHBFW_bins_162 | reverse complement strand
GTCAGTCGGGTCGTCGGAGGGGCGGGGGGCGGCCGGTTCGGGGCGAATGATGACGGGTAATCCGGCTCCCTGCAACCCTTGGCGCATCCGGGTAGGGCTACTCGGCCAGAGGACAAACAAGGGGTACACCTTTTCGGCGCCTTCGTTATACACCTGGCTGTGACGGGGGGGCATCACCCATTCGTAGGGTTGAGCCAGGATAATTTGGGTTTGTCGCCAGCGGTGCATCAGTTGGGAAAAATCCTCATCCGCCCGGTGGATAAAGACGAGAATTTCCTGATCGGTTTTCACCCGCCAGGTGGGGTCACAGGGGAGGAAAGCCAGTTCACAGGGCAGTTGGGTCACTTGCCCGGCTTGTCGTACCAGGGGCAGAACAACGCTAATCAAGCTCTCTTCCTGGCGGCGCATACTGGGGAGCAACTCCAGGTAGGAACGGTAGCATCGCAGTAAAGCCATTGCCCCCTGGACGTGGCTACATTCGGCCAGTAATTCTTCGTACTCGGGTGTGGTCATGGGTTTCCCATCGGCCGGTGCTTCTTCTATATTGACCCACACTCTCCCTTGAGATGCAATAAATTAGTAAACGGGATGCCAAACAATTGCGATGGTCAGCACCTCGAAACCTACCTACTACGACATTTTGGGGGTATCTCGGTTCGCCAACGAGGAGACGATCCGGCGGGCTTATCGGGAACTGAGCAAACGCTACCACCCGGACACCACGACGTTACCGATTCCCATTGCTCAGGAAAAATTTCATCAGATCAATACGGCCTACACGGTGTTAATTTCGCCGCAACAACGGGCGGCCTACGACCAGCAATTGTGGCAAAGTACGCTACCGCCTGCGCCGACGTTGCAACAGATGCAACAGATGTATTCCATTTATCTTGACGCAACGGATCGCCCCCTATCGCCGGGGGAATTGTTTGCTCTGTTTCTCTTGGGTCTGACGTTTGTGGGGTGCTTACTCCTGGTGGTTGCCCTGGGGTTGGCTCGCTCCGGCGGGGTGTGATCTTGGGGGCGAAAAACCAAATACGGGGGCAACGCCCCTGCGACCCTTGTTACCAATTCAAAAGGGATTGCTAGGATTTGACTGTCCCGAGGATTCTAAACGAGCCTGCACTTGCGCTAAATGAGTGTGACTATCCACCGCCCCATGCGGCAACGGTAATTCCAAATTCGGCCACAATTCCAAATCAGCACAGGGGCATGAACCCGTCATCATCCCTGCCACTTTAACTGGAACCGGCATCGCACAACGACTGCACGCCAGGATTTCCCAATCACCCGAACAGAGCTGTCCCAAACTGACATCCGTTCCGGCTAAATAGTAATGGTCCAATCCCCGTTGCACCATTTCCTGCCAAAGGGTATCAAATTCAGAACTGTATTGTCCCGCTTGGGTCACGGGGATAGGTCGCCATGTTTCCTGTCCGTACACCACCGTTTTCCCTGCTTGAAACCAACAGGCAATATAGTGACGAACGGCCTCCTGACTCGCCATAACTAAGCCTAGCTAACTATTACTACTATTACTAAGTTAACCAATCCTGTCTCTTTGAACTGCTAAATGTAAGAAAGGCTTAAGACATGAGACTAGAGTTGAGGAGTTAAGGGAACCTCTATTTATTAAAGCCAAGGGAAAATTCTCTTGCCAGAACGCCCGAATGACGGAGAACTGCCCCCCGGCGACCGCTAAATGCACAATTTTTAGAGCTACCCTTAGAATCAAGTTTAGGATAACAATAAAATGGGTATCTCTATTGATGCAAGTAGCTACAGAATTTCCTCGCACGAATACAGAAATTCTCATAGATTGGGTGACATATATAGCAATCATAAATAAGGGCACCTCTATTTATTCAATCGGGGAAAGAATCTCTCATTTAGAATCCAGAAATTACGGGGAACCAAAGACGGGGGCTACGCCCCTGCGACCGCTAATTCACAATTTTTAGAGGTACCCTTTATTCAAACGGGCAGAGAATTTCTTAGTGAGAATGCAGAAATTACGGAGAACCAAAGACGGGGGCT
>JAUQVQ010000032.1:2717-7647 GCA_039794725.1 Gloeomargarita sp. HHBFW_bins_162 | reverse complement strand
TTCACAATTTTTAGAGGTACCCTTTATTCAAACGGGCAGAGAATTTCTTAGTGAGAATGCAGAAATTATGCAGAACCAAAGACGGGGGCTACGCCCCTGCGACCGCTAATTCACAATTTTTAGAGGTGCCCATAAATGAGATTACAACAGAAGTGATGCCTCGTTCACGTCTGCCCCTCTCCCAGGACGGGAGAGGGGAGAAAACCAAAACGGGGCTACGCCCTGCGACCCTGGTTTCACATGCAAAAAAAGACTGCTATAGCAATCCTAAATTATTTGAGCGCAAATAAATTTAAGGGAACCTCTATTTATTCAATCGGACAAAGAATCCCTTAGCGAGAATGCAGAGATTACAGAGAACCAGAGACAGGGGGTGCCCCCCTGCGACCGCTAATTCGCAATTTTTAGAGGTGCCCTTAAGAGAACCAGATACGCCCTTGTCGCAAACCGAAAAAGGATTGCTATATACCAATCCGAAACGATTCAAGAACACAGAAGAAAGAAAGAACCAAATATGGAGGCTACACCCCTTGCGACCCCTGCTTTACATTAAAAAAATTACTGTACGCCCAGCGATTCCAAGGACAAATGAGCAATTTAACCCTATATTAGCAGTAATAATTGTAGCGGATCACCAATTTAAGAAAACCGCCAACATTCCCTAATGAATTTAATACCTGATCGGCCTAAATCTGGAGGTTTGCCCGGTGCTACAGAGCGTAAACCATAAGAGCGAACCAGGACAAGATCGCTCTAAGTAACACCGGCTGAGATCATATTAGCAATGAAATTTTGATTTGTAAACAATTGCGGCAGTTAACAACAGTATTACCCTGGGTAGGTTTACCAAAAAATTATTACAAAGTCAGTGACTCAGTAGGCTTAAGGGCATCTCTATAGCAATCCTAAAAGATTCGAGAACAAAGAAGAGCAAAAGAACCAAAGCCGGGGGCAACGCCCCTACGACCGCTAATCATGAATTAATAGAGATGCCCTTAATTCAGGGTCAATTCTTCTTTTTTGCCCAGCAAGCCCTGGGGTCGCCAGACCAGTACCAAAATGAGCAAAAGCCCAATAATCATCACCCGTAACGCTCCCATCCGACCTCCATCGAGCGGAATCACAGCTGGAAGAACAAAACGAGTCAACGAGTCATAAACCCAGAAAATCAATGCTCCCAAAAGTGTCCCCGCATGATTCCCGCCGCCACCAATAATCACAATCATCCAGGCTTGAAACGTAATCAATGGCACAAACGATTCGGGGTTGATAAAGGTTAACTGCCAGGCATAAAAAGCCCCACTCATTCCCCCGATCAGACCCCCTAAAATGAGGCTGTGTAACTTATAAACAAACACATTTTTCCCCAGGGCTTGAACGGCGATTTCATCCTCGCGAATACCTTTGAGTAATCGTCCCCAAGGGGAATGGCTGAGTTGTTCCAAAATCAAAAATGTACCCAGTAACATACTTGCCAGTAAAACCAGCAACCGCACTTTGTAATCCCCTTGGGAGAGAGCAATCATCCCGGCAATATAAATGATAAAAATTAATACAAAAGCACCGACGATTAAGCCTCGTTTCCAAAATACAGGTATCCGCATCCCATAGTAAAATTGCCGTAAACAGACCCCAAACAGAACCGTCCATAGCCCAATCGCTGGCCAGCGGCTCCATTCCCCCTGCCAAGGGAGTGGATAACTAAATAGTCCCAATGCGCCTCGGGTTAACCACTGTTCATTCAAGGCGATTAACCGCACCAATTCCGACGTGCCAATCGTGACGATGGCGAGATAATCTTCCCGCAGGCGCAAGGTCGTTAATCCTAAAATAAGAGCGAGAACAGTTGCGAGGAGCATACCCACAAACATTGACCACAACCAGGGAATACCTTGGAGGGTTAATAACACCGTTGTATAAGCACCGATCGTCATAAAAGCCACATGGCCAAAATTAATTAATCCTGTTACCCCCCACTGCACATTTAATCCCAAACTAAATAGGGCAAAAATCCCGGTATTCAGAGCCAAAAAAATGAGATAATTGGTAAACATGATTAGTGCTAATTCAACACACTTAGGGGTACCTTTATTGATGCACGCGGCTACGGAATGTCTTGGCGAAAATGCAGCGATTCTGATAGCGTGTGCGGCATATAGCAGTCCTTTTTGAATGTGAAACCAGGGTCGCAGGGCGTAGCCCCGTTTTGGTTTTCTCCCCTCTCCCAGGACGGGAGAGGGGCAGACGGGAACGAGGCATCACGTCTGTTGTGATCTCATTTATGATTGCTATAGCCATAGAACCAGCGTCGGGGGTGGCTAATCGCTCACTTATAAAGGTGCCCTTATTGTACTGGAATTAGCGGTTAAATTCACCCCTGATGATTCAGTGAGGTTTGACCAATTTGCCCTGCGTTAAGCACCACACCTGATCGGCCATTGTGCTCAATTCCCGCGTGTCGTGGCTGACGACTAATAATGCCCACGTTTGTTTGAGTTCCTGGAGCAGTTGCATCACCTGCCGCCGCATGGACCAATCCAACCCCGCCAACGGTTCATCGAGTAACAGGAGATAGGGCTGGCGAATCAGTTGCACGGCCAAAGCCAACCGCCGTTGTTGTCCGCCGCTGAGGTGATGGGGGGGCTGGTGCAGAGGGACATGATTGAGGTGAACGGTGGTCAAAACCTGTTGCACCTGTTCGAGGGTCAATTCGGGATGGCCGAGCCGCAATTCTTCTAATAATGTCAGGCCGCAAAAATGCCGCTCCGGAAATTGAAAGACTAACCCTGCTAATTCCTGTAAATCGGTTGCATTTAGGGGTTGGTCTCGCCACTGAATTTGGCCTTGCGTCGGTGTAGCCAGACCCGCAATTAATTCTAATAAAGTGGTTTTTCCCGCACCGCTGACCCCGACAATTAAGGTGAGAGATTGGGGGGGAACGGCAAAACTAATTTGGTCTAAAATAGGTCGAGCCGTGGCCGGGGGATGATAGGTAACATTGACAAGGGATAACATGGGCATTATGTCCAGAAAAACTGGCAGTGGCTCTGTTTAGCGATGGTACAGGATTGAGAAAATCAGCACGATTGCTCACCCCTTAAAGGGTACTTCTGTAACAATCCTAAACGATTAAGAGAACCAACACACTCTAGAGCCCACAGACAAGGGCGCCCCCCCCTATGACCACTGATTTTTGATGAATCCAGGTTGCCTACAATTAATTCAGACACAGCGGTCGCAGGGGCACAGCCCCCGCCTATGGTTCTCGATATTATCAGTCTTCCAACGAGATGACTTTCTGCTGGTGTAATCAATAGAGGTGCCTAATATACTCATCCGATGGCCCTATAATTGGGTGGACATTGCGCTGATTAACCATGCCCCGCTTATCCGTCAAACTCCAAGAATGGCTGAACCAACCCGAACCCCCGGAGTCCGTCACCGTGCGGGATATTTTACAACTGACGGGGGAAAGTTCCTGGGGAATGTTGTTGGCAATTCTCTCTTTTCCTTCGGCGTTGCCTCTGCCTGCCCCTGGCTATTCCACCCCCTTTGGCGTGCTGATTTTCATCGTAAGTGTCCAATGGTTGGCTGGCGCAACAATACCCTGGTTACCGGCACGATTTTTGCGAGGGCGCATCTCCTGGGAACGATTTACAAAATTAGTACAGGCAGGGATTCCCTGGCTACAGCGGTTGGAACGGTTGACCCGTCCCCGGTGGCTGGGAGTGACCAAACGCGGCCATTGGCTGTTGGGGGGGCTAGTGGCGCTGATGGGTCTGTCCATGATCCTCCCCATCCCTGGCACCAACACGATTCCGGCGATGGGTGTCTTTTGCATCGGCTTTGGTCTGATTGAATCCGATGGGCTGATTTGTCTGGCAGGCGCAATCGTGGCCTTAGCAGGCGGAGCGATTACCCTGTCCATTCTGTTCGCCCTCTGGTTCGGCGGCATGAACGCGGTGGAATGGTTAAAGATGTGGTTAAAAACAACATTAACCTAAGGTTGGGGCTGCCCTTGGGGACAGGTGAGATTGACAAAATCACAGGAATAAATGGCGGGTTCTTGCCAACTCAGGGGAATTTCTAATAAATCTCGCGCCCCGGTAAATCCCTGCCCAATAAACAACAATAATGCCAAACAGTTTAACCCAATATGAATCTTACGCCAGGTGTGGGTACGGTCTTGGTAAATGTCCGGTAAAATCGCCAGGGAAAACACCATCAACAAAGCCGCCGTGATGCCGTAATAGTAATGGGAAACCCACCATTCAAATCCCCGGCGCCACACACCATCCTGGGCACCCAAAACCACTAAACCAACCCCGGTTAAGGTGGCAAATACCGCCCGCCAGACTTTTTTCTGGGCATAGTAAAGAGCCACCAAAGCGGCAATGGTTGCTACGAAGAAAAATCCAATCAAAATCACCTGGGTTGGGTTCGTATTCCAGATATTTTTCTTGACAATATTTTTACCAATCGGCACCATCACCCCGACTAAGACTACCCCGACAACGGCACCGGTCAGCCACCGTCCCAATCGCGCATGTTCTGGCCCCACGACCGGCGGGATTTTACTTTTGCCCCCATCCTGGGTCTGCCGACGGCGCTGCAGGGTCTGCCAGGCCAAATGGGTCACCATGCCAATCAACGGAAAGACAATTACGACCGCTAACGTGGGGTGAATTAACCGAATCAGGTCAATAAATTTCATAGTTTTCACACAAGCAAAGGCTTACCAAGGATACGCAGGTCAGATGGTTTTGGTTTACCTGCATTGTAACAGGGTTATTTTCTCGCACAAGGGTATCGCTGTTTAGGGTACTTCTCTAGCAATCCTTTTTGAGTTGGAAGGGTTGCAGGGGCGTTACCCTCGTATTTGCTTCTTTCTGTCTTCTTTATTCTCAAATCTTTTCGGATTGCCATAGGG
>JAUQVQ010000032.1:0-2617 GCA_039794725.1 Gloeomargarita sp. HHBFW_bins_162 | reverse complement strand
TAGGGAACCTCTATTTATTCAATCGGGCAAAGAATCCCTTAGTTAGAATCCAGAAATTACGGAGAACCAGAGACGGGGGGTGCGCCCCTGCGACCGCTAATTACTAAATTAATAGAGGTTCCCTTTATTGAAGCTAACAGAAAATTCTCTTGCCAGAACGCCCGAATGACGCAGAACCAGAGATGGGGGGTGCGCCCCTGCGACCGCTAATTACTAAATTAATAGAGGTTCCCTTTATTGAAGCTAACAGAAAATTCTCTTGCCAGAACGCCCGAATGACGCAGAACCAGAGACGGGGATGCCCCCCTGCGACCGCTAATCACCAATTTTTAGAGGTGCCATATATTTTTCAAACGGGCAGAGAATTTCTGAGTGAGAATTCAGAGATTTTAGAGACCCCCAGACGGACTGTACCCTTGCGACCCTACGGATCAATTCATAGACGTTCCCTTAAATGGGCAACTTTTTGTCTTACGATTGGCAATGATAGCCATGCCGAGGGGCACAATGGACACTACAGGGGTAATGACCGTCTTGAATCGGTTACGCGGGGCACTCAATCAGGTTATTGTTGGGCAAACGTCCCTTGTGGAGCAATTGCTGGTGGCGGGGTTGGTGGGGGGACATTTAATTATTGAAGGGGTACCGGGGACAGGTAAAACTCTTTTGGTACGCACGCTAGCCCGGTTGCTTCAGGCAGATTTTCAACGGATTCAACTCACTCCTGATATTCTCCCTGCCGACATTTTGGGAACCAGTGTGTTTGATGTCAATACGGCTCGGTTCACCTTTCACCCTGGCCCTATTTTTACCCAAATTTTATTGGCTGATGAAATCAACCGCACCCCCCCGAAAACCCAGGCGGCTCTGTTAGAAGCGATGCAGGAACAACAGGTGACTTTAGATGGCCAAACCCGGCCACTATCGGAATTTTTCTGGGTCATTGCCACGCAAAATTCTCTCGAATTTGAAGGAACCTATCCCCTGCCTGAAGCCCAACTCGACCGGTTTTTATTCAAATTGGTAGTGGATTATCCGGATCAAGAAAGTGAAAAAAAGATGCTCAAAAGTGAATTTTCTGGTCTCGGTAAACCGGCCCATTTAGCCGTGCTTCATCCCCTTGCCACCGTGCAGGAATTACTCGCATGCCGTCAAACTGTGAGCTATATTACTGTCAGTGAGCCTTTATTGGACTATCTACTAAATCTGGTTCAGCGCACCCGCCACCACCCGGATATTTCCCTGGGAGCATCCCCCCGCGCCGCCGTGATGTGGTTAGCCAGTAGTCGGGCACAGGCGGCCATGCAGGGGCGGGAATTTGTCACCCCCGATGATGTGAAAGCAGTGGCACTTCCCCTCTTACGACATCGGTTACTCCTGCGTCCCGAAGCCCAACTCGAAGGTCTCAAGGTGGACAATGTCATTCAGAATATCCTGGCACAGGTGCCCGTACCCCGTTAACGAGGATGTCGCTCCATCAACCGGCGCACCTCAGCGGCATGGTAGGAACTGCGGGTCAAGGGCGAAGCCACCACCTGCAAAAACCCCAGGGTCTCCCCCACCGTGCGCCACTGCTCAAACTCCGCCGGGGGCACGTACCGGGCAATGGGTAAATGTTTGGGACTGGGTTGCAAATACTGCCCCAAGGTGAGAATGTCGCAGTCCACCTGCCGCAAATCCGTCATTACCTGTACCACTTCATCCCAGGTTTCCCCTAAACCCACCATCAAACCGGATTTGGTGTAAATATGTGGGCACAACTGACGGGTCTTGCGTAATAACATTAAACTGCGTTCGTACTGTCCTTGAGGCCGTACCCGTCGGTACAAGCGAGGTACCGTTTCCGTGTTGTGATTGAGAACTTCCGGGCGAGCGGCGAGAATGAGTGCCAGAGCGTCCCAATTGCCGCACAGGTCGGGGATCAACACTTCAATGGTGGTGCCGGGGCAATACTCCCTGACCGTGTGAATACAGTGGGCAAACTGTTGCGCTCCCCCATCGGGCAGGTCGTCCCGATTGACAGATGTGATGACCACGTGCTGTAAATTCAAGCGTTTGACCGCTTCGGCCAAACGCACGGGTTCGTCGGGGTCGAGGGCGGGTGGTTTTTTGACAAAATCAATATCGCAGTAGGGACATGCACGGGTGCAGGCTGGCCCCATGATCAAAAAGGTCGCCGTTCCTTGGCTGAAACACTCCCCGATATTGGGACAAGAGGCTTCTTCACAAACTGTATTCAACTGTAAGTCTCGTAACAGGTGTTTGACCTGACCGAAGACTGGTCCTTGACCTAGTTTTACCCTCAGCCAGTCGGGTTTACGGGGAGTCGGGGGAGATGAAGTCATGAGTTTAATTTTATCGCTAAACGGGCAAAAATTCAGGCAACCCCACCAGCGGCGACATCCCCTTTTGCCGTTCTCAGAACTTAAATGAGGGGTATCTCGGTTGATGCAAGGGCTTACAGAATTTTTTGGCAATATAAAACCCATTTGACATCTAAGGTTGCGTCAGTCGGATGAGCATTAGGGCATCTCTAAAAATTGTCAATTAGCGGTTGCAGGGGCGTAGCCCCCGTATTTGGTTCTCCGTAATTTGGGTGTTCTGGCAAGAGAACTTT
>JAUQVQ010000031.1:0-9888 GCA_039794725.1 Gloeomargarita sp. HHBFW_bins_162 | reverse complement strand
CACATTCTGGGCGGCCTCGTTTTCAATATCAAGAGAAACGGTCGTTTGCCCCACTTCCCGTTCCACCGTGCCTTCTTCTTTCGTCTGCAACCGGAAGCCGCCGGTAACTTCCGCCAGTTCCGTTTCCCGCACGGTGACTTTTTCCGTATCCGGCACATAGACCAGGTTCAAACCCGCCGCCCGTGCTAACAGGGTCAATACTTCCCGCACGGGGGCATCCCGCAAGACCAACCGGGGAATCCGGGTCGCACCTTTCGGCCCTAGATCAATGATTTCGGCTCCCACATTCACCTGGCTGATGGCAATATCGCCCACCGGCGGAGCCACCGCACGCGGCAATAACGGCGGCAGGGGGTTCGGCCCTTGGGGTAAGTTGGGGGGAATCGTCCGAGGAGAACCCGTGCCGGGTCGGGGGGTGGGGTCGGTGGGTTCCGCCTGGGCGACCGTCGGTTCCGCCTGACGTTGGGGTTGGACTTGGGCGACCCGCTGGGGTTCAATCAAAAAACTCACCTGGTCATCCGTGCGTTGGCCGATGCGACCGGCGACATTTTTGCTGGTGCCTTCCACCGTCACCCGCACGCCCCCCTCACTCAAGGGCGCCACATTCACCGAATTGATGCCCGGAATTGGCCGTTCCTGTTGAAATTTCCCCTGGGGCAAGTGCAGTTGGGCATTGGGAATTTCCGCCACCCAGGTATTCCCCTGGCGACTGCCCAAAACCTGCATTTGTTTGCCGCCTTGGGTTTTTAGGACGATGGCGAGGTTATTCCCCACCGGCTTGAGTTCCACATCGGTAATTTTGGCCGTGCCTGCCAGGGCAGGTTGAGCCAGTACCATTAGAGCCGCACTCAGCCCTAACGATGTACCCGGTAACCACTGACGCATACGGTTCACTCCTCCAGTTCACTTGATGTTGGGGTTGGACGCTGTTTTCAGGGCGGGTTCAGCACCCCGAAAACATTACTGTTGTTGCTGTTGTTGCTGTCTCTGATCCTGCCGTTGTCGTCCCTGTTGCGGTTGAGCTTGCGCCGCTTGTTTGCGGGCGGCTAGTTCCTCCGGCGTGAGCGGGACAAAGGCTTCTAGGGTGAATTTGGTCGTGAGGCGGGGGGTTTCCCCATCTTCACTACGCGAGGTGGGAGCTTGCATGGAAAACTTGGTAATGTTCAGCAGTAACCGCAGTCGCTCAATGTTGCGTAATACGGCTACCGTCTGGGGATAGGTTCCCTGAAATTCGACATCGTAGGTGACTTTTTTCAGTAACCCCATGGTCTGCTCGGCGGGGACTTGAGCCTGGGTGGGTCGCCGTTGGGCTGTGCCGGGGGTTTGTTCATCCACCTGTCCGGCAGTAACCACTGCACCCGGTTTGAACAACCGCAGGGTTGCCCCACTATCCCGAATCTGTTGGTCAATCATCAACAACGCCACCTGCAAGTCCTGTTGATTGCCAAAAATGGTTTCCAGTTTGGCTCGCTGTTCTTCGGCTTGCTTCAATTCTGCCTCCACCTTGGCTCGATCCCGCAGGGCGGCTTCCTTTTGGCGAATTTCGTTGTTGATGGCTTCCACTTCACTCTGGAGTTTGGCGACTCGCTCGCTGGCCGGTTGCACCTGGGTGAAATAAATCGCCGCCGCACCGCCAATCCCCACAACGGCGGCGAGAATCCCGTACAAAATAAAGGGACTCATGCCCAGAATTTTCTGGCTACCAGCCGCCTTGGGTTGATCAAACGCACCGCTGAGGGTCATTGTCCTGCCTCCTGCTCCTGGGGTTCATCTTTGGCGGCGGGTGGGGTGGCGGGTCGCTCTTTTAATATCCCCAATTCCCGCAAAATCTCAATCCGGGTCTCCAACCCTACGGCTCCCGTGCGTTTCAGGTTCGCCAAATTTTCGGATAGTTTTTTATCCGTCGCCAAACTCACCTGCACTTCGTACTGCACCAGGGGTTGGGTGTCCTCATCGCCCCGACTGGCCGCCCGTTGCGAATTAATCAACCGGGGTTGGTTGGGGGGGGTACTTTTGAGAAACGGCGATTTTTCCAACACCAGCAAAAAGTCATTCACGGTGGAAAACTCGTTGGCCTGGCCGTTGATTTTCAAGTTACTCCCCGATTGCTCCACCTTGCTCAACTGAATCCCCGGTAAGGTGCGATTGCCTAAATCCTGCACCACCGCCGACCAAGGCGTGACCCGTTCCACCACGTTGGCCAGTTCTTCGGTTTCCTTGCGGATTTGATTCACCCGTTCTTTCAACTTGTCCAGTTCCGCCAACTGTTGCCGCAGGGGATTCAACCGGGCTTCGCCTCGAGCTTTCTCCTGAGCCAGGGTTTGTTCCTGCATCACCGTAAAGCCCCATAAGCCCCCGGCACCAATTAGGGCAACCACCCCCACCGCAATCCCCAACACCAGCGGCAGAGGACTGGCCTCCTCCTCCACGTAGGTCTGCCCCTGGGGTGCGCGGTCTCTCAGAAAATTAATCTCAACAGCGTACATACGTTAGGCCTCCCGTAATGCCAATCCAAGAACGACTCCCAAACCGGAGCGTTGTGCGGGCGGAATCTCCTGATCGACTTCCAGATTCAGCGTCCGGATCGGGTCAATACAACTGGCGGCAATTCCCAAACGATTGCTCATATATTCATCCAGTTGACCCATCGCCGCCCCCGGCCCCGCCAAGAGAATCTGCACCACCTCCACCGAGTCCGGCTGATCCCGGTAAAAATCAATCGAACGGCGCAGTTCATCCCCCAGTTCTTGCAGTACCCGAATCAGGGCAATCCCCGGTCGGTTGGTGGGCATGGTGGCATCCCCCTCCTCCGGCACGCTCATGGTTTCCGCCCAGTTGGGATTGCGACTGACGGGCATACTGGCCGCCCGACTCACGGCATTTTGCATCTCCAGTACCCCAATGGGCACATCCCGAGCAAAGTGGGGAATTCCATCCACCACAATGCTAATTTCCGTGTTGTCGTAACCAATATCCACCACCGCCGCCGCTTCCCGATCCGTAAAGGTTTGCCGCATCTGTTCTCTCAGCGTCCGCAACAGGGCAAAGCTGGTAATCTCCACACTGCGAACCGTTAACCCCGCCTTCTGTACCGCTTCCATATAACTATCGGTCGTTTCCTTGCGGGTGGCAGCCAGCAGGACATCAACCTGCTCCTGGTCGTCCTCCGTGCGGGAGAGTCCCAATTTCTGGAAATCTAAATCCGCTTCCTCCCGGGGGTAGGGCAAAAACAGAGCCGCCTGCTCGTTTTCCACATTCTCCCGCAATTCCGCATCGTCCAATTCCGCCGGGAGTTTGACCAAACGGGTCACTGCCCGATGGGAAGGAATCGCCAACGCTGCCCGTTTTGCCTTAATTTTGTACTCCTGCAAGAGATTCTTAATCAGCTCCGCCACCCCGTCTCGGTCGATAATCTGACCATCTTCCAAAAAACCTTCCGGCATTTCCGCCGAGGCGAGGGCGACTAATTTCAAACTCTGCTTCGACTTCCGAATCTGGGCAATCTGAAGCCGCAGTGGGCTAAGCTCAATTCCCACACCCTGGGCACCACCCTGAAAAAATCCTGTCATAACCCTCAGCCGTAGGTATCGTTAATAATCTAACATCATCACCGTGTGAGGGTGGGAACCTAAGGCAATACGTCGCTAAAAAATTACGACTTCGACAGAAACTCAGTCTTGAGCAGGAACGAAAGAAATTAGTTTTATTATTACATGATGGGTATGGATGCTGTAAAGCCCCCCAGCAGATTTTTTACTGACGTGACCATGCCCGTCCCCCCCACCACAGCAGTGCCGCCCCCGCCACCCCCACACTCAACCAGAGGGTTCCCCCACCGCCCAAACCACTGCCCAGCCACACGACCGGCGCTACCCCCACCACAGTTCCCGGCACCAACGTTAGCAAATAATCCCGCCAGGAAATCCCCACCAACCCCGCCCCGTAATTCACCAGGCCGTAGGGGAAAATCGGTAATAACCGCACCCAAAACAACACCATGCCCCCCCGCCGACGTAGATAGTGGCTCAACCCGTTGCCCTGTTTGGCTAACCGCCGTTTGACCCAGGCGTGCCCCAGCCCCCGAGCCAGCGCAAACCCCAGCACCGCCGCCAACAAAGCCCCCATAACCGTCCACAGCAATCCCCACCCCGGCCCAAAAATTATCCCAGCCGCTACGTTTAATGGTGTGGTCGGCAGTAATGCTAAAGTAATAACTACATACACCAAAATATACAGGCTAGGTGCCCAGATGCCAGCGTGTGCTACCCAGAGCGTTAAGGTTTCGGTGCTGAACCACCCCACGTGTGTTGCTCCGCCGTCTGTCCCTGAACCATGAACACTAATTAACATAAGATTAACTGCGCCGTTTGCCCATGCCCCGTTTTCCCCTGCCCGCCGATTGGCCGACCACCCCCACCGAGGCGCAAGCCTTGCAGCGTCAGTTAGCCCGCCAGGTACAGACCAGCGATGACCTGCCCGTTATTAACCATGTCGCCGGGGTGGATGTGGGGTTTGTGGATAATAACCAGACGGCTCGTGCCGCCGTCGCCGTCTTGAGTTACCCGGATTTACAGTTGCGGGAGCAGAGCGTGGCCTACCTGCCCGTGACCTTTCCCTACATCCCCGGCCTGCTCTCGTTTCGGGAAATTCCGGTGATTTTGGCTGCGTTGAACCAACTGCATCACCTGCCGGATTTGCTCCTGTGCGATGGTCAGGGGTACGCCCATCCCCGCCGCTGTGGCATTGCCTGCCATCTGGGGTTAATCACGCATTTACCGGCGATTGGGGTGGCGAAATCCCGCTTGGTGGGTCATCATGCCCCGGTGGGGGAACAACGAGGCGACTGGCAACCGCTCGTGGATCAGGGGGAAACCATTGGGGCGGCGCTGCGGACTCGTCCCGGCACCAATCTGCTCTACATTTCCCCCGGCCACCGGATTAGCTTGGCGACCAGCTTGGCCTATGTCCTGAATTGCACCCGCCGCTATCGCCTGCCCGAAACCACCCGCTTTGCCCACCAACTCGCCTCTGCCCCCCCTTCCCCCCTATTTTCACAAGGTAAACTTTTGTAACAAAATTAACGTCAAACCAGCATACCAGCTTGACGGGGTGGGAAACCCTGGCTAAAGTAGGGACACCCGGGTATGAGTTCACTATGTCAGACAAACACAAGGTTACGGTTTATCTTTCCCCAGAGTTGCATCGCCAGTTAAAGATTCGGTCGGCGATGGAGTCGGAACCCATGTCGGCGATGGTGGAGCAGGCGGTGGCGTTCTATCTATCCCATCCGCAGGTGGTGGCGGGGCAATGCGGTCAGACCCATGTGGTGCATCATTGTCCTGAGTGTGAGACGGCGGTGGTGTTACGGGATGGGGCGTTGGTGGCACTTCACAGTGCGGCTGAGGCGGTGCTTCCCGATCCAGTACCCAATTTCGTTCCCCGTGATGTGTTGATTCCCTGTTAAGTTCGCTCGTGCGAGGCTGATGCTATGTCCGATGAGTTGGTGACGTTACTCAAGGCCCAATACCCACTGATCTACGTGGTGACCCCGGAGGAGGAGCGGGCGGAGCAGTGGATCGTCCAGGCCACCCAGGAAACTCGGCTGATTCAGCGGGTTTTTACTTGGACGGTGACGCACGGGCTGTTGGAGTACGGCCATCCCCGGAGCAATAGTCAGCACCACAACACGGTTTCGCCGGAGACGGCGTTGGATTGGGTGATTCGGCACAAAGAAGCGGGCGTATTTATTTTTAAGGATTTGCATCCGTTTACGGACTCTCCGGCGGTGAATCGCTGGTTGCGGGATGCGGTGGCGAGTTTCCGGGGCACTCGTAAGGCGATTATTTTGCTCTCGCCGGTGTTGCAGGTGCCGGTGGAGTTGGAAAAAGAAGTCGTCGTGTTGGATTTTCCCTTACCTACAGCCGCGCAGTTGGGGGAAGTGTTAGCCCAGCAGTTGGCGCAGGTCAAGCAGACCCGGATTGAAAAGGCAACCAAGGAAAAGTTAATTGCCGCCGCCCAGGGGTTGACGTTGGACGAAGCGGAAAAAGTCTTTCGCAAGGCGCAGGTGCGTTCCGGGCGGTTAACCGAGGCGGAAGTGGCGGTGGTGACGGCGGAGAAAAAGCAACTCATCCGGCGCAACGGGATTTTGGAGTACATCGAAGAGGAAGCCACGCTGGAGCAGGTGGGGGGGTTGGAGGAATTGAAACGCTGGTTGCGGCAACGTTCCCAGGCCTTTACCGAGCGGGCACGGCAGTATGGGTTACCCCAGCCCAAGGGGATGTTAATCCTGGGGGTGCCGGGGTGTGGCAAGTCCTTGATCGCCAAAACCACGTCGCGGTTGTGGGAATTGCCTCTGTTGCGGTTGGATATGGGGCGGATTTACGACGGTTCGACGGTGGGGCGTTCGGAGGCGAATTTACGCAGTGCCCTGAAAACGGCGGAATCCATTGCCCCGGTGATTCTCTTTATTGATGAACTGGACAAAGCCTTTGCCGGTTCGGCGGGGTCTGCCGACAGCGATGGAGGGACGTCGTCGCGGATTTTTGGCAGTTTCCTGACCTGGATGCAGGATAAGACCTCGCCGGTGTTTGTGATGGCGACGGCCAACCGGGTGGATAAACTGCCGGGAGAATTTCTGCGCAAGGGACGGTTTGATGAAATTTTCTTTGTGGATTTGCCCAATTTGGAGGAGCGGCGGGAGATTTTCCGCATTCATCTGACTCGCCGTCGTCCCGAAATTGACCGGTTTGATCTAGACCAGTTAGCGAAGGTTTCCGATGGGTTTTCCGGGGCGGAGATTGAGCAGGCGGTGATTGCCGCCATGTACGATGCCTTTGCCCAAGACCGGGAGTTTACCCAGTTGGACATTATTGCTGCCGTGAAAGCGACCCTGCCTTTATCCCGGACGATGACGGAGCAAGTCACAGCTCTGCGGGATTGGGCGAAACAGCGGGCACGTCCGGCAGCGGCTTCAGTCGCTGAATATCAGCGGCTGGAGTTTTGACAGGCTTTTGGCCCCACCGGGTCAGAAGGCTCGTTTCCCAACGAGCAGTTCATCTCAAACCAAGACACTCTCAGGAGGATAATCTCATGTCTCACTTCAGCACCCTGCGGACCAAAATCACCGAAGCCGAAGTTTTGAAGCAGTCTCTGCGTGACCTCGGCCTGCAAGTGAAAACCAACGCCGATGTGCGGGGGTACAACGGTCAGCGTCTCCGGGCCGACATCGTGGCCGTTCTGGAAGGCGAATACGACCTGGGTTGGTCCCGCAACGCCGATGGGAGCTTCGACCTGATCGCCGACCTGTGGGGCGTGGCGAAAAAGTACAACCAAACTGAGTTGATCAATTCCATCAACCAGAAGTACGCCATCAACAAAACCCTGGCGGAAGTGAAGCGGCCCGGTCTGCAAAACGCCAACGTGAAACTGGTGGTGCAAAAGTAACGACCACGTGCGTTCCCAATGGTGGCGGGTTGGTTCCCTAGAGCCAGCCCGTTTTTATTGCATGGCCATTGGATGGGAAAAGGGGTCGTAGTTACAGCAATCCTAAAAGGTGCCAGAACCGAGAAAAAGAACCACATCCGGGGGCAACGCCCCTGTGCGACCCCTCATTGCCAATTTGTAGAGGTGCCCTAATGTTTCATATTGCGAAATTGAGTGAAATTGGCATCAAATAACATCTTGGCTACCCCCGTCGGCCCGTTGCGATGTTTGGCGATAATCACTTCCGCTACCCCCCGATCCGGCGTATCAGGATTGTAATACTCATCTCGGTACAACATAATTACCACATCTGCATCTTGTTCAATACTGCCGCTTTCGCGTAAATCGGAGAGCAGGGGGCGTTTGTTAGTACGATGTTCCACGCCTCGGCTTAATTGGGACAGGACAATAACCGGCACTTGTAATTCCCGCGCCAGGGTTTTGAGTCCCCGAGTCATGCGGGATAACTCGAGTACCCGGTTGTCACTGCTGTTGCCGCTGTCCATCAGTTGTAAGTAATCGATCAGTACCAAACCCAAGTTGCCTTGCTCGGCCTGGAGCCGCCGACTTTTGGAGCGAATTTCCATGAGGGTGGCACTGGCGGAATCGTCAATAAAAATCGGGAGTTGCGCTAAATTGCTAATGGCTTGGTTCAGGTGCGGCCATTCCTGTTCGGCAATGCGGCCGGTACGCAGGCGGGTGCTTTCGATGCGGGCTTCACTGGCGAGCAGACGGTACACCAATTGTTCTTTGGACATTTCCAAACTGAATAGGGCAACCGGCAGACGGTGGGTGGCGGCAATGTTGCGGGCGATATTCAAACAGAATGAGGTTTTCCCCATCGAGGGGCGACCGGCAACAATGATTAAATCCGACCGTTGGAACCCCTGCGTCAGCGCATCCAGGTCGTAAAAGCCGCTGGTAATCCCCGGCGGCAACATATCCTCGGAGCGTTGCTCGATTTCCTGCCAAATGGTGCTGACCATTTCGGCGGTGGAGACCAGTTCTTGGCGGGGTTGGCTCTGACAAATGGCGAAAATGTGCTGTTCCGCTTGGTCTAACACCTGTTCTATCGGTAAGGAGGTTTCGTACCCCAACCGGAGAATATCCTGCCCGGCTTGGATCAGTTGCCGACGGAGATATTTATCAGCCACCAGAGCGGCGTATTGGTCAATGTTAACGGCACTGACCACCTGTTCGACCAGTTGCACCAATTTGGCCGGGCCACCCACTTTCTCCAGTAATCCCTGATCCTGCAACCAGGTGGCGACCGCCGTCATATCGGTGGGTTTGCCCTGCATTTGCAAACTGAGCGCCGCCCGGTAAATATCCTGGTGGGATTGAATGTAAAAAAATTCCGGTTTGAGGATGTGGCTCACCCGACTCAAGGCTTCCGGGTCTAGCAAAATACCCCCCAAAATCGCTTCCTCCGCCGCTACGTTCTGGGGGGGAAGCTGATGGGGCGAGAAACTTAATTCGGAACTGCGAGGACGGTTGGGCGCATCAGAAAGCATAGGCAAACACTGATTTGCCCCCATTGTAACAACAACCTACCGCCCCGGTGCGCTGGAAATTAAGCGTTTTGTTGCAGATAATGATTCACCGTATCCACCACTGCATCCACCACATTATGGTTTTGCAGTTGGGCATCCATTTCTGCTTCCAGGGCACGGACTTGCTCCGGGGGAATGCCCAAGAGGTTAATTAATTTGGTGTAGGCGGCTTTTTCGTCCTCATTCACCAAGGGTTCACCGGGGGCGCGGCTACTGGCTTTGATCACCGCATAACCCAGTTGTAAAACTAAGAATTTTTCTGTATCACTGTGCAATTTGGGCACCAGTTCTTCCAGGGGAATATTCTGGGTGACGTAATCCTCTAACTCCTGCCGTAATTGCGCCTGTTGTTGCTCATTCTGGGCAAACAGTTGGGAAAATCGGTCAAGAATCAAGGTACTTTCTTCTGCGGAAAGTTCTCCATCGCTCCAGGACATGGCCGCGACCACCCGCAAAAGGTTCATCTGGCGGGGGGAAATGCTGGGAATGGCACTCATAAAACCGTCCAATGGGGGGACATTTGGAACCTACCACACTCCCTGAACCTTACTCAGTTTTTGATGGAATTTTTCATGTTTTGGTTGAGCCAGTCCCAGTTGAGTTGTTTCTCAGGCGCAGAACCGGGGACGTGCCATAGACAGGTAAACGCCCCGGCTCCCATGCCCGCCTGCGGCCAAAGCCGATAGCAGGGGAAATCCGCCAGATGGGATTGCCTTTCGGTCAAAATGGGCACACGAACCGATTGAAATTGGGGAAAGTGATGCTGGAACCACCGGCAGTTTTCTTCGTTTTCTTCCGGGCTATAGGTGCAGGTCATGTAGGCCAAATATCCCCCCGGTTTTACCAATTGGGC
>JAUQVQ010000030.1:0-10024 GCA_039794725.1 Gloeomargarita sp. HHBFW_bins_162 | reverse complement strand
CCCCGGAAGCGGTAGGTCAAGGCTTCAATCAGGGTCGGCCCTTCCCCGGCGCGTGCCCGTGCCACCGCCGCCTGCGCCACTTCCCGCACCGCCAACACATCCATCCCGTCCACTTCCACGCCCACCATGTTGAACACGCTGGCCTTTTTGTAAATGTGGGGGTCTGAGGTCGCCCGCTCGTGCGCCATACCAATCGCCCATTTGTTGTTTTCGACTACAAATAAAATCGGCAATTTCCACAGGGCGGCCATGTTCAGGGTTTCAAAAAACTGTCCATTATTACACGCCCCATCTCCAAAAAAGCAAGCCGTCACCTGATCCGCCGTTGCATCCCCCAACACTTCGCGGCGATACTTGGTTTGAAAGGCCGCCCCCGCCGCCACCGGAATCCCCTCGGCCACAAACGCATAGCCCCCCAACAGACGGTGCTTGGCGGAAAACATGTGCATCGAGCCGCCTCGCCCCTTGCTACAGCCCGTTTCTTTGCCGAACAATTCCGCCATCACTTCCCGGGCGGGCACCCCCGCACTCAAGGCATGGACGTGATCCCGGTAGGTACTGCATACGTAATCATCTCCTGGGCGCATCGCTCCCCGAATAACCCCGGTAGAGACGGCTTCCTGACCGTTATACAAATGCACAAACCCGAACATTTTGCCCCGGTAGTACATCTCCGCACATTTATCCTCGAACGTCCGCCCTAGCACCATATCCTCGTAGAGAGCGAGACCTTCTTCCCGGCTCAACTGTACCGTCGTTGGCGAAAACGTGGGGAGGGGGCGTTCCTGCAACATGGGCAAAGGTTAAGAAAAATCAAAGAGTATCTTGTAGAATACCCCTGAATGGTCTGCAAATTCAAGCCGGATGCCCTAATCTTCCAGGATAATAATGCCCTGATTCACCTGAGCCATCAGCTGGTTCGTCAATTCCAATTCTTGGGGGCTAACCCGGCCATCTTCCCGCACCTTCGCCCGAATTTCCTCCCATTCCTTACGCGAAAGCCGCCCATCCCGGGTGACTCGGTCAATCAGTGCCGCCAATTCCTTCAGTGATGCTTCTTCTGCCGGGGTGAGGGGAGAAGTGTTACCCTGATTTACTTGCATAAGCGTTACAGATTACACAAAATGACAAGGTCACTCTACCACGAAGTTCTGGAGGTCTTGGTAAAAATTCATAGTCAGTTCAGAATAGAGCAATCCGATTCGATTTGGGAACGGTGGTTTCTGCCAGAGGACAACCCTATGAGCATCCAAAGATTGGAGAGAACCGCAAGCGGGGGTACCCCCTGCGACCCCTACTTCCTTCGGAATTTTGTTCCATTTTTAGTTGGGATTGCTATAGAGCAATCCCTTTGGAATTTAGAACAAGGGTTGCCGGGGCGTAGCTCCGGTTCTCGTTGCTTTTTTTGTTCTTGAACCTTTGCGGATGGCTATCGTTCAAAATGGTATCGCTAAAGGGTACCTCTAAAAACTCTCAATTAGCGGTCGCAGGGGCAGTCCACGCAGTGCGCCGCAGGCGTTGTCCCCGTTCTGGCAAGAGATATTTTCCCTTAGCTTCAATAAATCATCCGTGATGACTCGACCCAAAATCATCGGTTATGATCCAAACGTTGATGTTCCTCAATGGCGATGATCCATGCCTACGCCGCCCGTACCCCCGGTGGAATTTTAGAACCTTTGGACTATGACCCCGGTGCGTTGCCCCCCGGCGCAGTGGATGTCCAGGTGGAATACTGCGGCATTTGCCATAGCGACTTGAGTATGGTGAACAATGAGTGGGGCATTAGCCAGTACCCACTGGTGCCGGGGCATGAGGTGGTGGGAATTGTCCGTGCCGTCGGGGAAAATGTCACGACCGTACAGGTGGGACAACGGGTGGGGCTGGGGTGGTTTTCCCATTCCTGTATGCACTGTGAATGGTGTATGTCCGGGGAACATAATCTCTGTCAAACGGCGGAACAAACCATTGTTGGACGCTATGGGGGATTTGCCGACCGGGTGCGAGCTTACCCAGAATGGCTCATTCCTTTGCCCGAAACCCTCGATCCCGCTAAATCTGGCCCACTGTTTTGTGGCGGAATTACGGTGTTTAACCCCATCGTGCAATTTGCTATTAAACCGACGGATCGGGTGGGTGTCATTGGTATTGGCGGCTTAGGACATTTGGCTTTGCGGTTTTTGCACGCCTGGGGCTGTGAAGTGACGGCCTTTTCCACCAACCCTGACAAAGAAGTGGAGGCGAAAGCCCTGGGGGCGAATTATTTCGTTGATTCCCGTGACCCCCACGCCCTGCAACAGGTGGCCAATTCGTTTGATTTCATTCTGTCAACAGTAAACGCCGATTTGGATTGGGGCATTTATATCAACGCTCTGCGCCCCAAGGGACGACTGCATTTTGTGGGGGTAGTGCCGAGTGCGATTGGGGCATTTGCCTTTCCGTTGATTGCGGGGCAAAAATCCCTCTCCGGCAGTCCTCTGGGCAGTCCCGCCACCATTGGGAAAATGTTGGACTTTGCCGCCCGGCATGGCATTGAACCCGTAACGGAGATGTTTCCCTTTGACCAAGTGAATGAGGCGATGGCGCATCTGGCCGCTGGCAAGGCTCGCTATCGGGTGGTTCTCTCCCATGCGTCAAAGTAGAACATTACTGCAACCGTGAGTCAAACGATTGTCGTTAAAATCGGCACCTCTAGCCTCACCCAAGGCAGTACGGGGAACTTAGCCCTGGCCACCTTGAGCAATTTGGTGGAAACCCTCGCCGGTCTGCGTAGCCAGGGGGAACGGGTCGTGTTGGTTTCGTCGGGAGCGGTGGGGGTGGGCTGTCAACGGCTGGGATTGACGGAACGGCCACCAAATTTGGCAACCCGGCAAGCGGTGGCGGCGGTGGGGCAAGGGCGGTTGATGCGGCTGTACGATGACCTGTTTTCGGTGTTGGGACAACCGATTGCCCAAGTGTTGTTAACGCGGGAAGATTTAAGTGAACGGCATCGTTACATCAACATTCTCAATACCCTAACTGAGTTGCTCAATCTGGGGATCATCCCGATTGTGAATGAAAACGATACGGTAGCGGTGGAAGAATTGCGCTTTGGCGATAACGATACCCTTTCTGCGCTCCTTGCCAGTTTGTTGGGAGCCAATTGGTTAATCCTACTGACGGATGTGGATCGGTTGTACGCCAGTGACCCCCGTCATGACCCCGATGCTCAGCCCATTGCCCTGGTGAATCGGGTGGCGGATTTGGCCTCGTTGGGGGTACAGGTGGGCACCGCCGGTTCCGGGTGGGGCACCGGGGGGATGGTCACGAAAATTACGGCGGCGCGGATTGCCACAGCGGCGGGGGTACGCACGGTGATCACCGAAGGACGACACCCACAGAACCTCACCAAAATCATCGCCGGGGAACTGATCGGCACCCATTTCTTGCCCCATGCCCAACCCATTCGTGCCCGGAAACGCTGGTTGGTTCATGGTCTTGTCCCTGTCGGTCGCCTGGTGGTGGATGCGGGCGCCGTGCGAGCCATTTGCACCCAAGGGAAATCCTTGTTGGCGGCAGGAATTGTGGCAGTGGAAGGGGAATTTCCCGCTCAGTCTGCGGTTCAGGTGGTGGATGAAACGGGTCAGGAAATTGCGCGGGGCTTGGTCAATTACAGCAGCGAGGAGTTACGCCAAATCCAGGGGTGTCGCTCCGAAGTGATTGCCGAACGCCTGGGCTATGGCGGACCCGAAACCGTTATTCATCGGGATAACTTAGGCCTAGTAGAAATTACCTAGAACGAATTTTTCCACTTGCAGAGGATACCGCAATATCTCTAAAGTTCATCATTTTGGCTTGATCCCCAATGGGTTCATGTCAATAGGTGTCTGGGATTCTTTAGATTTTTGACAGAATCTCGAAAAAAAGATTAAGAGAATTAAGTATTAGGGATCAAGGCAATATCATCTAAAACAGGTCAGGAATTCATTCATCAAATCATCCAAAGGTCGTACTGCTATGTCGTTTCCCAACACGGATTGGTCGGATTCTGCCTGTCGTTGTTGCCGTCATTACACGCCTGAAGGACGACGGGGCGGTTATTGTGGTCTTTTGGGCGTGGATGTGCAGGGCAGTTGGTCTGCCTGTCATTTTGCGGTACCCCCCTTTGCCCCGTCCTGGGAACGGCTAGAGGGGTTAGGCATCCCGGCGGCGCCTGCGGGAGTGTTGGGAACAGTAGCGGTGCAACCCCATTGGCAAGGTGGGTTAGAGCAACCAGTACATCGGTAAGACAAGCGAGTTTACTGTAGGGTATGACCTTGGGAAATGCTATCTATAGCAATCCGATTTGATTTTAGAACGGTAGTTTCGGCCAGAGAAGCACCTGATGAGCATCCAAAGATTAGAAAGAACCACAGGCGGGAGTACCCCTACGACCTTCGGAATATTGCTATAGCAATCCTAAAAGATTCGAGAACAAAGAAGCGAGAAAGAACCAAATATGGGGGCAACGCCTCTGCGACCCTTGTTGCCAATTCAAAAGGGATTGATGTATAAGGAACCTCTATTTATTCAATCGGACAAAGAATCCCTTAGCGAGAATCCAGAGACTACGGAGAACCAGAGGCGGCGGGTGTCCTCTGCGACCGCTAATTACTAATAATTACTAATTAATAGAGGTTCCCATAATTCTTAGTTTAGTGGTCATATTCACCCTCACCCCCGACCAGCGGAGGCAGAGCCATATCGGGGGCTGGCGCCCCTGCGACCCCATGAAGCAAGTATCATCGCTTAGCCCGAACTGGCGTTAAAAAGCCGTCCTTGCATACAGACCGAGCCTTACAGAGCTTTGCTTAACCCGAACTGGCGTAGAATCAGAGGCGGCGGGTGTCCTCTGCGACCACTCATTGCCAATTTTTAGGGGTGCGCTTCCATCGGTTCCACAAGAGATGTTTGACCACGACAGCAATCCTTGTTGAGTTGGAAGGGTTGCAGGGGCGTTGCCCCCGTTCTTGGTTCTCCCTACTTTTTTGTTCTTGAACCTTGTTACTGACACAATTGCTGATAAGTACTCCGGGCTTCGGCACTACCCAAATTACTTGCGGTTCGGATATCTAAACAGGCACCAATCGCATCTCCTAACCCAATTCTCGCCACCCCCCGCACGAAATAATTATCAGGATTACCGGGGTTAATTTGCATGGCTCGATTGGCATCATCTAAGGCTCCCCCAAAATCCTGGATAAACGCTCTCGCCGTACCCCGAGCCGTGTAGGCAAGGGCATTGTTGGCATCTAAATTCACCGCTTGATTCGCATCCACAATCGCTCCTTGGTAATCTTGTAGTGATGCTTTTGCTAGGGCACGGATGGCATAACTGCTGGCTTCTTTGGGGTTAATTTTGATTGCTTGATTCACATCTTCTAGGGCGCCTTTGGGGTTTTGTAAATAGATTTTTGCCGTTGCTCGCATCAACCACGCATCCGCTAAACTGGGGTTCAATTCCACCGCCCGACTGGCATCAGCCAACGCCCCAGCGTAATCATTCATTTGACTTTTGACGAACCCCCGTAGCACATAAGCTCGGTCATAATTGGGACGCAAACGAATGGCCTCATTGGCATCGGCGGTTGCCCCTGCAAAATCCTGTAGCATGACTCGCACATAGGCACGATTGCCATAAATGTCGGCATTTTTAGGGTCAAGTTGTACGGCTTGATTGTAATCTGCCAATGCCCCTTGGTAATCTTGTTGATTAAGGGCTTTCAAAATCCCCCGACTCATGTATGCCAATGCCGAATTGGGGTCAAGTTTAATCAGTTGATTTAGGTCATTCAATGCCCCTTGTGCATCCCCCATATTGTATTTCCGTTCCGCCGAAATATACAATTCTTGAGCAGTGGTTGCAGTGGTGTTAATTTGAATCGGTTGTCTATTCACCCAAGCCATGTAAGTGCGAATGGGTACGGCAAGATTAAACCCTGATTTCAGTGCAATCGTACCCTGTTTGGTGGATTGATAACTGCCTTCCGCGCGCCCATGAATACCGACTAATTCGGCTCGTTCATTTAATACCGGCCCCCCACTCATACCGGGTAAGGTGTTATTGGTATACGTGAGGGAATAACCGTCTTGTAAAATGTTTTCCGAAGTAGCGGTTACGTCCCCGCTGGTAAATTGCAAAACCGGTTTGGTAATGGCTTGACCGGGCAAAGGAAATCCGGCGACATACACACTCATCCCCCGTTTGACCGCAAGATCATTGCCCAATTTCGCCTGAGGATAACTGGCGGAACTGCGAAATTGTACCACCGCTAAATCCACCTGAGGAATGGGTTGAATCGTGCGGCTATCCAAGGGGTAAACTTTGCCCGTATGGGTGGTAATATCCGCTTCTTCCCCCGGTTTAATGCTTTCAATAACGTGTTTGGCTGTTAATACTAAATAAACATCCCCATTTCTGCCCACAATGGTTCCAGAACCATGCCCTGCCGGTGTTTGAATTAATACCGTAATGCGCTCAGCCACTTCGGCAATTTGGCTTTTACTTAAGGATGCTTGAGCCATGACAGGAAGCGTTACCTGTGGCAAAAAAGTACCTGCTCCTGCCCCAGTTAAGGCCAGTAAAATGACCCCAACGGTAGCCGCCGAACGCACGGTGGACATAGACGATGGATTCACGAATGACTCCAGGCTAATTCTAACAAGGCACGCGGCCGAATTTGTCCTTGGACTAACCGCCACAACCGTCCCACTTCAGCAAAATGTAGGCGGTCATCCTCGGTTAGTGCCAGGATTAATTGCGTGCGTAAAAACTCTCCTTCCGGGGAAAATAAATAACTCAACGCAGACCCCAAAACCGGTTGCAAATCAACTGCTTCTGTTCCTTGCGTTACTGATAATAAACTCTCGAGGCGTTGCCATTGGAAATGGTTATCTTTGAACAACACTTCCAACAAACGCTGCCGCAGTTGCGGGGTTTCTCCCGTCAGTAACCGCTGTGCAACGTAGGGATATGCCGCATCCACAATTTTGAAATTTGGGTCTAAACTCATGGCAATCCCCTCTTGGGTCACCAATGAGCGAATAATTAAGGCAAAATGAGCCGGTACGCGGAAGGGATAACGATACATCAAATCCGAAAATTCATCGGTCGCCTGCTTAAAACGAAAATCCCGCAATTGACTACCCACCGCCTCCTGCCACAGCATTTCTAACGCCGGGACAATCGGGGTAATGTCCGTATTGGGCGGTAAAAAACCGAGTCGGACGAAATCCCGTGCCAATTCCGTGTAGTCTTTATTCACTAAATGCACCAACGCATCCACCAATTGTTCTTTGGCTTCCTGTGTCAGTTGATCCATCATGCCAAAGTCAATATAAGCCAAGCGTCCATCGGTGGTCAAAAACAAATTACCAGGGTGAGGGTCGGCATGGAAAAAACCAAATTCCAGAAGTTGTTTTAACCCCGCCCGTACCCCAATCTGAACAAATTGATGCATTTCAATACCGGCTTTCTGGACAGCGCTGGCATCGGTTAATTTATACCCGTGAATCCACTCCAAAGTGAGTACCCGATGGTTACTATACGCCCAATAAATTTTGGGAACTTTCACTGTCGGATCATCCCGAAAATTATCGGCAAATTTCTCCGCATTGCAGGCTTCATTCAAATAATCAATTTCTTCAAACAATTTGCGCCCAAATTCATCCACAATCAAACTCAAATCATCCTGCATGTGAATGGGCAACCAGGGCTGTACCGTATGCGCCAACCCCCGCAAAATGTATAGGTCTAAGGTTAACACCGGGATCAACCCCGGTCGCTGGACTTTAACCGCCACGTCTTCACCCGTATGCAAGCGACCCCGATACACCTGCCCCAAACTGGCCGCCGCTACCGGTTGAGGGGATAATTCCCGATACACATCCGGCACCGGTCGCCCCAATTCCTGTTCAATTAACCGGTAGGCAATCGCATTCGGAAATGAAGGTAATTGATCCTGTAAAAGCGTCAATTCTTCTAAATAATCCCGCCGTACCAAATCAGGACGAGTGGATAGAGCTTGCCCCACTTTGATAAAAGTTGGCCCCAATTTGGTAATCAACTGCCGTAAATGTGCCGCCCGTTGCGGCCGATTTTGCTCCTCCCGCCCCGTAACGTGATCCCAACCCAACGCCACCACAAACGTGACAATTGCCCAACCCACCTGGAGCAACCGCCCCAGGACTCGCCCCGGTCGCCACCGATAATAGGCCGCAATCGCCTCCGGGTCATACCGCCGCATCTGCTCCAACCGCCCACCCTTGGCCATCCCTTGTTTACCCCAACACTTTTACCAGGTTAATAAAAGATTATGTTGATCCCTAACAAAATTTTATCGTTTCTTTACACTTTGCCGTCCATTCCAGCCGGTTTGGGTCGTCGTTCCAGTTGACGCAACCACCACCCTGACCCCACCGCCACCGTCCAGCACAGCCAGCCCACCAGCGGTTGCCACAGCAGAAACCCGCCCACTCCCAACATGGTGCCGAACAGCAGACCCACGCCCGCTCCTGTCCGTTGCAGTTCCCAGCCCAAGTCCTGGAGGGGTGCCAATCCCGTAGCTTGCCGTTGTTGGCGCCATCCCGGTCCCCCCGGCCGAATCCGCCGGTAAAATTCGTTCAATATCGCTTCACTTTCCGGGGCGGTGCAGTACATGGCCGTGACCCAAGCCACCGCTGTTATTGCCGTTGTTACCATCAAACGCCAACCGAAATCAGGAATTTGGATAATCGGGATCACCGTTGTCCCCAGACCAATGACAAACCCGGCCACCATCGCCGTCCATTCCGCCGCCGCATTCACCCGCCACCAAAACCAACGCAGGATCAGCACCACCCCCGGCCCGGTGCCCATCGCAATCACCAAGCGAAACACCGTCGTCACATCCTGGGCATAAAAAGCAGCCACCGCCCCCAACCCGGTAATGATGACTGAAGCAACCCGCCCCGCCGCCACCAACTCCGCCTGCCCCGCCTGAGGCCGCATAAACCGTTGGTACAAATCTCGGGTCAAGTAGGAAGCTCCCCAGTTAATCAGTGTGGACATCGTACTCATAAACGCCGCCAGCAGGGAAGCCACCACCACCCCCAACAGCACCGGCGGCAAAAAATCCTGCATCAACTGGGGGTAGCCCAACTCCGGGTCCGGTAAATTCGGGTAAATCACCTGGGCAACCAGCGCCACAATCACCCAGGGCCATGTACGAACAACGTAATTCAAAATGTTAAACCACCAGGCCGACCGCTCCGCTTCGGTTTCATCCTTAGCCGCCGCCAACCGTTGGATAAACTCCCCGCCCCCATCACTGCGGCGAAACGCCCACCATTGCACAAAAATATAGGCAAACAGGGTACTAGCCGATAACCCCACCTGTTCCCCCCACGGCCACAGCCGCAACATTTCTGTCCCGTGAAAATGCCGGACGACGGTTCCCATTCCCCCCACATGATGCAAGGCAAAAATAGCGACTAAAATTGCGCCAATGAGAGCCAAAATAAACTGAAATAAATCCGTGACCACGACTCCCCAAAGACCGGCAACTCCAGCGTAAATCAGTACCAAAATACTGATACCAATCACACTCCACAATTTGCCATTGACCCCCGGATCAATACCTAAACTGCCCCACACATCCAGGGCATTCATGACTTTGACCATCGCCAACAAGGCGTACCCCATGCCAATACAATTAATGGGCACAGCAAATAAAAACGCCTTCGTTGCCCGCAAAATGGCCGCCGGTTTCCCCCCATAACGCAGTTCGGTTAATTCCGCATCGGTAATAATTTCCGAGCGTCGCCACAAGCGAGCAAATAGATAAATCATCACTACATGAGTCAACCCAAAACTCCACCATTCCCAATTGCCTGCCACCCCCCGTTTTGCCACTAAACCACATACATATAACGGTGTATCAATGGAAAATGTCGTTGCCGCCATACTCGTCCCCGCCAACCACCAGGGTAGGGAACGCCCCGATACAAAAAAATCCACCAAACTCCGAGC
>JAUQVQ010000029.1:2459-10037 GCA_039794725.1 Gloeomargarita sp. HHBFW_bins_162 | reverse complement strand
CATCAATTGGTGCAAAAACTAAAATTAGAATCTATGGTTACTTTTCAACCGGCAGTTTCTATGTATGAGTTACCGGATATTTATCGCCAATGTACGGTCTATGTGAATTTAACGCCAACAGGATTTGGGGATAAAGTCGCATTAGAAGCAATGGCCTGTAGCAAGGTATGTTTGGCCGCTAATACGGGATTTCGAGAAACGCTGGGCATCTATGCTGAAAATTTACTTTTCACTCATGCTGATCCCCAGGATTTAGCGAATAAATTAGCCTACATTTTATCCCTGACCCATCAGGAACGTCAGGAAATAGGCAATTATCTTCGGCAACAAATTATTCATTTGCATAGCTTGGATCGGTTGATTAAAAACTTACTGAGCTTATTTGAGCAATTGACGCATGCTTAAAGTCGCTCTTATTTGCCCGTTTAATTTAGACCGTTTATCCGGTACTCCCGTGCGAGCCAAATTAACGGCTCAATGTCTGAGTAATTATTGTGAATTACTTGTCTGTGCAACGGGGGGCAATGATGGTTATGTCAAGGTTATCAACAATGTCTGGCAACCCCGTTCTCAACGTCAACCTCGATTCCGGTTAGATCACTTTACAATTCAGGTATTACAGGGGTTGCAACAATTTCAACCGGATATTATTCACCTGGTCACACCACCCGGAATTCTCAGTGCTTTACTGTATAAACTACGGCATCCCAACGTAAAAATTATTACCGAAATTCATGGATTAACCCGCTACGAAATGACGGGGGGAAGTTGGTTGGCTCGGAATACGTTTCATTTTTTGGATTATTTGAGCCTAGGTTTTGCCCACCATATTATTGCGATGAGTTATAGCCAAGTAGAGTTAATTACCCAACTTTTTGGGAAGAATTTATCTAAGAAAATCTCCGTCATTTGGGGGCCTGTTGATCTCACTATCATTCAATCTATGCCATTACCCGCCGGGGATAAATTCATCATCGGTTACTTAGGAAATGGGAGTTTTTGGCAGGGAGTTGATTTAATCCTCAATGCTGTTAAAGAATTACAAAATCACCCACAAATACACTTCATTTTAGGGGGGATTCAACCCGATTTATACAAAATTCAACTCCCCCAACCCTTACCCGATAATCTTACAGTCATCCCCACGGTTCCTATTGGGGAAGAAAGTGTATTTCTAAGTCAATGTCATGCCTTGATTTCCAGTCGAATTGGCGGCGCAGTTACCCAAAGTCAATACCCCTACAAACTCTCCTATTACTTGGCCGCCGGACGACCCATTATTGCCTCTGATGTGAGTGACCAACGGCGGATTCTTGAACAGGCCAATTGTGGTTTACTGTTTGATCCCCGTCAACCCAAAACCTTAGTTGAGCAAATTTTATCCCTATTTCACATGAATTACGAACAACGACAGAAAATGGGCGAAAATGCCCGTCACTTTGCCGAAAAGTATCTAAGTTTAGACAAACTTGGGTTAACCTTATTAGACATTTACCAACGCAAAGGGGGATAGCCCAAAATACTACCCCCCCTGCCTAAAACCAATTAAACCACCTGCGCCATTACCACATCGTGGGTGTCGAGGAGATGTTGCAGTTCTTCCGCATCTACGGTTTCTTTTTCCACGAGCATTTGCGCCAGTTTATCCAACAGGGTACGGTTGTTCATCAGCACCTGTTTGGCTTGTTTGTAGGCCGCATCCACCAACAGCCGCACCTCTTCATCAATCAGTGCCGCCGTTTCTTCGGAAAAGTCCCGCTCCATCGCAATTTCCCGCCCCAGGAACATTCCGCCCTGACTGCGCCCCAGGGACACCTGCCCCACCCGGTCGCTCATGCCAAAGCGCATCACCATCTGGCGAGCCACCCGTGCCACCTGCTGGAGGTCATTGGCCGCCCCGGTCGTGACTTCTTCCTCGCCAAAGACGATTTCTTCGGCAACTCGACCGCCCAGCGCCACCGCCATCTGGTTTTGCAGGTAACTGCGGCTGTACAACCCGGAATCCATCCGGTCTTCGTTCGGCGTAAACCAGGTCAAGCCTCCCGCTCGCCCCCGGGGAATGATGCTGATTTTCTGCACCGGGTCATAGTCCGGCATCAACGCCCCCACCAACGCATGCCCCGCTTCGTGGTAGGCCACCAGGGTTTTGCGCTTTTCGCTCATCACCCGGTCTTTTTTCTCCGGCCCGGCCAACACCCGGTCAATGGCATCGTTGATTTCATCCATCGAAATTTCCGTCAAGGAACGGCGGGCGGCTAAAATGGCGGCTTCATTGAGCAGATTGGACAAATCGGCTCCGGTAAACCCCGGCGTGCGGCGGGCAATTTTTTCCAAATCCACATCGGGCGCCAACACCTTGCCCCGGGCGTGAACCTGCAAAATCTCCAACCGCCCCTTGTAATCCGGGCGATCCACCACCACCTGCCGGTCAAACCGCCCCGGACGCAGTAAGGCCGCATCCAACACATCAGGACGGTTCGTGGCGGCAATGATAATGATGCCCGTGTTGCCCTCAAAGCCGTCCATTTCGGTCAAAAGCTGGTTGAGGGTTTGCTCCCGTTCATCGTTGCCACCGCCCAAACCGGCTCCCCGCTGGCGACCTACCGCATCAATTTCATCAATAAACACGATACAGGGGGCATTTTGCTTCGCCTGTTCAAACAAATCCCGCACCCGCGAGGCACCCACCCCCACAAACATTTCCACAAACTCGGAACCGGAAATGCTGAAGAAGGGGACACCGGCTTCCCCTGCTACCGCCCGTGCCAACAGGGTTTTCCCCGTCCCCGGCGGTCCAACCAGCAACACCCCCTTGGGAATTTTCGCGCCCACAGCGGTAAAGCGGTCGGCATTTTTCAGAAAATCCACCACTTCCGCCAGTTCCAGCTTGGCCTGGTCAATCCCCGCCACATCCGCAAACGTCACCTGGGTCTGGGGTTCCATGTGGACACGGGCACGGGACTTGCCAAAATTCATCGCCTGCGAACCCGGCCCCGCCTGCGCCCGCCGCAAGAGGAAAAACAAGCCCACCAACAACAACACGGGTAGGAACAAACTGCTCACCGCCCGGAACCAAAAGCCCTCTTCCCGCCGGGGCACAACGGAAATATCCACATTTTTTTCCGTCAGGATGTTGATCAAATCCGGATCGTTGGGCAAATTCACCATCACCCGTTCCCCGTTTTGGCGCACCACTTCCGCCTGCGTCCGATCCGAAGTAATGCTCACCTTCGCCACCTGCCCGGCTTGCACCGCATCCACAAACTGGCTGTAACGCCACACGTCCACCTGAGGTCGGCGGTCAAAAAAAGCAGTTCCCAAAGCCACAACTACAATCGCCAGAAGCACATAAAGCCCGACGTTACGCCACCGTTTGTTCACCGAACCCACTCCTTAACAAGCTGAAACCATCGTTTTCTTCTATAGTAACCCATGCCCAGAAATTGTGAACAATTGTTACAAAGCCTGAGAAGCGGTGGTACTTGAGGTGGGGCAGTAGGGTGCGACGGGGCTACCTGCGACCCTTGTTCCTAGTGCAAAGGGACATTTTCACAAAAATCCTAAAAGATTTAAGACACAAGGGAACCTCTATAGCAATCCGATTTGATTTTAGAACGGTAGTTTCAGCCAGAGGACAACCCTATGAGCATCTAAAGCATCGAAAGATTAGAGGGCACCTCTATTTATTCAATCGGGGAAAAAATCTCTCGGTTAGAATCCAGAAATTACAGAGAACCAGAGGCGGGGGCTGCGCCCCTGCGACCGCTAATTACTAATTAATAGAGGTTCCCTTTATTCAATCGGACAAAGAATCCTTGAGCCAGAATCCAGAAATTACAGAGAACCAGAGACGGGGGGTGCCCCCCTGCGACCGCTAATTACTAATTAATAGAGGTTCCCTAGAGAGAACCAGAGGCGGGGGTACCCCCTGCGACCTCTTATTCTTTTGAGATTTTGTTCCATTTTCAGCTAGGATTGCTACATCTAGGGCACCTCTATTTATTATTGAAGCCAAGGGAAAATTCTCTTGCCAGAACGCCCAAATTACGGAGAACCAGAGACGGGGGCTACGCCCCTGTGACCGCTAATTTCTAACTCTTTTACCAGAATGGAAAAAACCAAAACGGGGGGTGCCCCTGCGACGCTTGTCCTCAATTCAAAAGGAATTGCTATGGTTATGTGAGGTTCCATAGGCAAAAGATTGTACGTGGGGGTTGATATGACTAGTGCTACCGTCATTTTCCCAGACCAATTATTTCTGAATCATCCGGGTTTAGCACCAGGACGATTGGTGTTTTTGGTGGAAGAACAACTGTTTTTTCGGGATTACTATTACCCGGCGCAATTTCATCAGAAAAAATTGGTTCTCCATCGAGCGAGTATGCAAACCTATTACCAAAAATTGAAACAAACAGATTATCACGTAATTTATATCCCCTATCAGTCCGACCCTCAGATGAACTATTTATTTCAACCCTTACAGAATTATTATGTAAACGTTATCTATATCTGTGAATTGCTGGATAATATATTGACGAAACGACTGCAAAAATGGTGCGCTTATTACCAAATAAAAATTGTCGAATTAACGACCCCGAAATTCCTCACCCCTTGGGATTGGTTTTACCAACAATGTCCACCCCAGCCGCCCTATTCATTAACGAAGTTTTATATCGCTCAGCGCAAACGGTTACATATATTAGTCACTGGGGATAAACCCGTAGGGGGAAAATGGAGCTTCGACCCAGAAAATCGCAAAAAACTACCTAAGAAAATTACCATCCCAGAAATTACTTGGCCGCCCGCAAACTCTTATGTAAAAGAAGCCCAGGACTATGTAACTCAAAAGTTTAGTCATCATTGGGGTTCCAGTCATAATTTTTACTACCCCGTCAGCCATACGGAAGCGCAGTCCTGGTTAGAGGATTTCCTCACCCAAAGGTTCAGTAATTTCGGAGACTACGAAGATGCTATGAGTGTTCAGCATGATATTCTTTTCCACAGTGTTTTAACGCCCATGTTGAACATTGGTTTATTAACCCCAGAGCAGGTGATTACGCAAGTACTCAATTACGCAGAATCCTATCCGGTGGGGTTGAATACCTTAGAAGGATTTATCCGGCAAATCATTGGCTGGCGAGAATTTATGGCGGGGATGTACCTACGCATCGGGACAGCGCAACGCAAACAAAATTTCTGGAATCATACTCGCCCTATGCCTAAACAATTCTACACCGGTACGACTGGGGTATTCCCTGTCGATCATGTGATTCGGCGGGTATTAAAAACAGCCTATTGCCATCATATTGAACGCCTGATGATTCTGGGAAATTTTATGTTACTTTGTGAAATCACTCCCCATGCGGTTTACCAGTGGTTTATGGAATTGTTTATTGATAGTTATGATTGGGTAATGGTTCCCAATGTGTACGGTATGAGTCAATACAGTGATGGGGGGTGGATGACTACTAAACCCTATATCAGTGGGTCAAACTATATTCGCAAAATGAGTGATTTTCCCCCCGGAGATTGGTGGGCGATTTGGGATGGATTATACTGGCGATTTATTGATAAACATGAGGATTTTTTCAGTCAAAATCCCCGCCTTAATATGATGACCAATATGCTCAAAAAAATGAGTCCAGCCCAGCGACATACCCACCGGCAAAATGCCGAAAACTTTTTAGCAAGCCTTGCTTAAAATAGAAAGGGCGTATTCAGGCGGTTATGAATCAGTACAAGTGGTTGCTCATCGCTCTTGGAAGTGCGGGGGTGGTTGGGGTATATCATGGGCAATCTCGCTCGGTGGGCACAGCCACAACCGATGCGATCACGGTGTATGCGATTTCTCGTCAGTCCTGTACCTTGGAACAGCAAAAAGCCGACCAGTTGGTGGCAGAATTGGAGCGGGCAGGGGTGAATTACACCCTCCATTACCTTGACCAAGATAAGAAGGCTGAGGCGGAATTTAGCCAAAAAATAATAGAATTTTTACAAAAACGGGGTACGAGCGGGAATTTCACAGTGCGTTTTCCTGTAGTTGCTGTGCGGGAAACTCTTTTATTTAATTCCCCCTCGCTCGCCCAAATTCAAAAGCACCAATAGGGGATTCATGCTCTCGGCTCAACAGGTGAAAACATACGCCCAAGGCTTGGGGTTTCATCGGGTGGGCATCGCCAGTGTCAACCCGGCTCCCCGTTCTCATTTGCAGGCGTGGTTGGCGGCGGGGCATCAGGCGGATATGGCGTGGTTGACCGATGCGCGTCGGCAGAAGATTGAGCGGGTGTTGCCGGGGGTGCAGTCGGTGATTGCGGTGGCGTTGAATTATTACTGGCCGGAGGCGCAACCAACGGTGGGGAAAATTGCCCGCTACGCTTGGGGACGGGATTACCATCGGGTGGTGGGACGTCGGTTAAAGGCTCTAGCGCATTGGTTACACAAACAGGCTCCCGGCTGTGAAACCCGTACTTACGTGGATACCGGGCCGGTGGAGGATAAATTGTGGGCAGAGTGGGCGGGGCTGGGCTGGGTCGGCAAGAATAGTAATTTGATTACCAGGCAGTACGGCTCCTGGGTGGTGTTGGGCGAAGTCTTGACAACGTTAGAATTGACCCCCGATACGCCCCATACGGAACATTGTGGCACCTGTACCCGGTGTTTAACCGCTTGTCCGACGGGAGCGATTGTTGAACCGTTTGTGGTGGATAGCCGCCGTTGTCTTGCTTATCACACGATTGAGAACCGTCAGCCGGAATTGCCCCCGGAGATTGCCGCCCGTTTGGAGGGGTGGTTGGCGGGGTGTGATATTTGCCAGGAGGTGTGCCCCTGGAACCAACGGTTTGCCCAACCGACGGATATTGCCGAATTTGCGCCCCGTTTGCCGAGGTGGTCGCTACGGGTTTGGGCGGAATTAGACTCAGAAACCTGGGATCGCACGCTCCGGGGGTCGGCTCTGCGGCGAATTAAACCGGCCATGTGGCGGCGCAATGCCCAAGCGTTATTGACCCATACCACGACGGCACTATGAGACTCACACCTGAGCACGGGTCGGTTAAGGGGGCTTGATTGGGAACATTTCGACAGATGGGCAATGAGCGGTCGCAGGGGGGCACCCCCCGTCTCTGGTTCTCTGTAATCTCTGGATTCCAGTTAGGAGATGGTTATAGCAATCATAAATGAGATCACAACAGCAGTGATGCTTCGTTCCCGTCTGCCCTCACCCCCCGCCCCTCTCCCATCAAGGGAGAGGGGAGAAAACCAAAACGGGGCTATGCCCTGCGACCCTTGTTCACATTCAAAAAGGACTGTAATATTACCCTCACCCCCGACCCCTCTCCCACAACGGGAGAGGGGAGAAAACCAAAACGGGGCTATGCCCTGCGACCTTTGTTTCACATGCAAAAAGGACTGCTATAGCTCGCTTAAATAAAAAAAATAATTGGCGATTAGCAGTCGCAGGGGGGCACCCCCCGTCTCTGGTTCTCTGTAATCTCTGGATTCCAGTTAGGAGATGGTTATAGCAATCATAAATGAGATCACAACAGCAGTGATGCTTCGTTCCCGTCTGCCCTCACCCCC
>JAUQVQ010000029.1:0-2359 GCA_039794725.1 Gloeomargarita sp. HHBFW_bins_162 | reverse complement strand
GTCGCAGGGGGGCACCCCCCGTCTCTGGTTCTCTGTAATCTCTGGATTCCAGTTAGGAGATGGTTATAGCAATCATAAATGAGATCACAACAGCAGTGATGCTTCGTTCCCGTCTGCCCTCACCCCCCGCCCCTCTCCCATCAAGGGAGAGGGGAGAAAACCAAAACGGGGCTATGCCCTGCGACCTTTGTTTCACATTCAAAAAAGACTGTAATATCACCCTCACCCCCGACCCCTCTCCCACAACGGGAGAGGGGAGAAAACCAAAACGGGGCTATGCCCTGCGACCTTTGTTTCACATTCAAAAAAGACTGCTATTAAAAATTAAAAAAAGAATCTCGTTATCAACTAACCGCCTCAGAAGCCCAAATATAGCAATCCGATTTGATTTTAGAACGGTAGTTTCGGTCAGAGGACAACCCTATGAGCATCCAAAAATTAGAGAGAACCAGAGGTAGGGGTACCCCCTGTAACTTCTTCTTTTTTTGAGATTTTTTTCCATTTTCAGCTAGGATTGCTATATCCCTGCAATTTTTGCACACCTTACCCACTGCTGAGTAGAAGTACCGTTTGAGCACCGCCCGTTTCTCGTTAAACTGGAAGTATGAACCCCACTCTTTGCGAACCAGTCTGGGAGCGGCAACCCCGGGAACCTCAACGGGCGTACCACCTTTTTTGCCGTTATCGGGATATGGGTGCCCAGCGACGGTTGGAAACCCTTACTCAGGAGTACGGTTTGGAACAATTACACAAATGGCTCAGCCGCTGGCAGTGGGTCGAGCGTGCCGCCGCCTGGGATCAACATTTGGCGATGTTATGGCAACAGCATTACCACCAACAGCAACAGCATCAACAGGAGCTTTGGCGGCAACGGCAGGAACAGTGGCGGGAAACCGAGTGGGACTATGTACGGGCATTACAACGGAAGGTAGATGCGATTCTCAGTTTGCCGGTCACCCGCCAGCGCACCATCCGGGATGGTAAGACGGTGATTATTGAACCGATGAACTGGAGTTTGGGCGATGTCAGCCAGTTAGTCCAACTGATTAGCGATTTAGGCCGCAAGGTTCTCGGTCAACCCGAACCCGCCCTCCATCCCTGGTTAACTCTGTTGGCCGAGCGAATGTCCCCTAGTGCGTACGGGGAGTTGGTGCGGGCACTCCAGGAATTTCGTCAGGAAGGGTTAGACTCCTGAAGCGAGAGGCAGTGATCCAGAGCGTAGCGTTGTTCTACATTCCGCAGGAAATAGCCGCTCACCATGGCTGAGGCCAATAACCGCCCTAGATTCTCCCGGTCTACCGTAATTTGCACGTGGAAATGTTCCGCCGGGAGATGCCCCAACAAACCGATGATATTGCGTTCCATGACCTGACGAGCTTCCGGGCTGGTGGGACGGGACAACTGCTCGACCACTTCCGGGCTGAGGGATTGGACGTATTCCCACAGGCGATTGGGTTGAGATTCGGTAGCATCAAGCATAGGCATTTCCAGAGTGAATAGTAACCTAAATTCAGGCTAACAAACCCGCATTCAAACTACAGTGGGAGAAACCGAACTTTGATGCCTGCAACTATTGGGAAAAGGTTAGCGTGATGGTCTTATCCGAACTAATTTCAGGGAACCTCTATTAATTCGTGATTACCGGTCGCAGGGGGGTAGCCCCCATCTCTAGTTCTGCGTAATTCGGGTATCTTGGCCAGAGAATTTTGCCTTAACTTCAATAAATATAGCAATCATAAATGAGATCACAACAGCAGTGATGCCTCGTTCCCGTCTGCCTCTCTCCCATCAAGGGAGAGGGGAGAAAACCAAAACGGGGCTACGCCCTGCGACCCTTGGTTCACATGCAAAAAGGGCTGCTATAGCTTGCTTAAATAAAAAAAAAATAATTGGTGATTAGCGGTCGCAGGGGGGCATCCCCCGTCTCTGGTTCTCTGTAATCTCTGGATTCCAGTTAGGAGATGGTTATAGTAATCATAAATGAGATCACAACAGAAGTGATGGCTCGTTCCCGTCTGCCCCTCTCCCAGAACGGGAGAGGGGAGAAAACCAAAACGGGGCTATGCCCTGCGACCCTTGTTGCAAACTCAAAAGGGATTACTATAGCTCGCTTAAATAAAAAAAATAATTGGTGATTAGCGGTCGCAGGGAGGCATCCCCCGTCTCTGGTTCTCTATAATTTCTGGATTCTAACCGGGAGATTCTTAGAGGTGCCCTATAATGCCCTGGGTGGTTCAGATGTCCCCTGCTTCGGGATAATAGGGTTAGCTCTGTGTTCTGAATGAAGCCTGTGACGTTGAAAGGAACGGTTTACGTCCCCCCGCATCCCCTGATCCAGCATTGGTTGGGAGTGGTTCGG
>JAUQVQ010000028.1:0-10073 GCA_039794725.1 Gloeomargarita sp. HHBFW_bins_162 | reverse complement strand
GCCATGACGAAACGGGGACGCATACGCATTGCTAACTACTCCAAAACAGATAAAAAACTGACTTATTTTTTGAACATTTGCAACATCCGATCCGTCACCAAAAAACCACCCACCACATTCACCATCGCCAGAGCAATCGCTGTAATTCCCAAAATCTCACTCACGGAATCCTGTGCCGCTCCCGCTAATAAAATGGCTCCCACCACCGCAATCCCAGAAATGGCATTTGACCCCGACATCAAGGGAGTATGCAACGTTGGGGGAACTTTGTTAATCACTTCAAAGCCTGCAAATGAAGCCAGGACAAATACAAATAAGGCGGAAATCAAGGCTGGAGTCATATTCACATCATCAGGGAAGGTAGAGATAATATGGCATGGGGAATGGATCGGGGTTGCTAAATCACAGAAATTCTTTGGGATCAGGAGCCGATGATTTGAGCTTGATATTCCGCTTCCGTAAGTAACCGTTGCGGTTGCCGTTCCAAAAACACTTTGCCCAAGAGATGGTCGTACTCGTGCTGAACAATCCGAGCAACAAAATCCGTAAATTCCTGGGTCACCACCTCGCCATGAGCATTCACGTACCGCACCTGCACCCAGGGCGCACGAGCGACCAACCCCCGCCGGTTCGGCACACTCAAACAGCCTTCCCAGCCCCACACCGGCTCCCCCGCCATTTTCATAATTTCCGGGTTCACCATCACCAACGGTTCCATCACGGGTGCAGTGGGATAACGCGGGTTGGGACGGGAAGCCACTACCAGCATTTGTAAGGACACCCCCACCTGCGGCGCCGCCAACCCCACCCCCTGGGATTCCCGACAAATACGGACTAAATCCCCCATGAGGCGTTGTACCGCCGGGTCGCTCAAATCCGTGACCGGTTGCGCCGGTTGATGCAGGATGGGATGCCCCAATTGAAGCAGAGTCTGCGTCATGATGCTTAACGATTTTTAATAGTACCGAGGGGAATCAGGCTTTATTTTTAATAAATGGGGGAGGACTGAGACACGTATCCAAGTTTTGGTTCCTGTTCACATCATCATAACGGATGCTTAACATGAGTAGTCAATTGGCATTAGCGCTCCGGGAAGGGACGAAAAAAGCCCATACGATGGCGGAAAATGTCGGCTTTGTCCGGTGTTTTCTCAAAGGGGTAGTGGAAAAGCAGTCCTACCGGAAATTAGTGGCGAATTTTTACTTCGTCTATGGGGCGTTGGAAGCGGCAATGGCCAGCCATCGGAACCATCCGGTTGTGGGGCCATTGTACTTTACAGAATTAGTGCGGCAACCTGCTCTGGAACGGGATTTAGCCTTTTACTACGGCTCCCAGTGGCGGGACGAAATTCAGCTCTCCCCCGCCGGACAAATCTACGTCAAGCGGATTGAAGAATTATCCCGCACTCAGCCGGAATTACTGGTAGCCCACGCCTACACCCGCTATTTAGGCGACCTGTCGGGGGGGCAAATCTTGAAAAAAATTGCCCAAAACGCCATGAATTTGGGGGAAGAAGGGGTGGCCTTTTATCATTTTGAGCAAATCCCCGATGAAAAAGCCTTCAAAGCCCGCTACCGGGAAATTTTAGACACCCTGCCGGTGGATGAAGCGATGGTGCAGGCGATTGTGGATGAGGCGAACGCCGCCTTCGGGTTGAACATGAAAATGTTCCAAGAACTGGAAGGCAACCTCATCAAAGCCATCGGCATCATGCTGTACAATGCGATTACCCGAGGACGGCAAAGAGGCAGTACCGAACTCGCTCCGGCGACCGAGTAATTTGATTCTCCATGACCCAACGCACCCTGGCGGAGATCAATGCCAAAATTCAGGCGAAACAGGCGGTAGTCTGGACGGCGGCGGAACTCAAGGCACGGGTCAAGGAATGGGGGGTAGCTCGCTGTACTCGTACTGTTGATGTGATTACTACGGGTACGTTTGAGCCGATGGAGTCTTCCGGGGCGGTGTTGAACCTGGGGCAGACCGACCCCCCGATTAAACTGCACCGCTGTTGGCTGGACGGGGTGCCTGCCTACACGGGGTTTGGGGCGGTGGATGTGGTGATTGGAGCCTCCCAACTCTCGGAGGATGAGGGGGCGGAACGGGGCGGCGGGCATGTGATTGCCGATTTGATTGCGGGGCAGGCGGTCGCTCTGAAGGCAGTGGGGCAAAGTACCGATTGTTACCCCCGTCCTACCCTGGAAACCCGCATTCGCAAGGATACCATCAACCAGTTTTATCTGTACAATCCCCGTAATTTGTACCAAAACTTTATTGTTGGCGTGAACGGGGGCGACCGGACGCTCTACACCTATCTTGGCCCTCTGCTTCCCCAGTTGGGCAATGCGGTGTACGCCTGTACGGGGGCGTTATCGCCGCTGTTGAACGACCCGGATTTGCGCTGTGTGGGGATCGGCACCAAAATTTTCCTGGGCGGCGGCGTGGGGTACATCGCCTGGGAGGGGACGCAACATTTCCCCTTACAAAAACGGCTTCCCAATCGGGTGCCCATTGGTCCGGCGGCGACGGTGGCGTTGATCGGGGATGCCCAGCAGATGCAATCCCGGTGGGTGCGGGGCTGTTATTTCAAACATTATGGGTCGTCTTTATATCTAGGGGTGGGCGTGCCCTTTCCGGTTCTGGATGAGCAGGTAATCGTTGCTTGTGCAGTACAAGATGAAGATATTGTCGTGCCAGTGATGGATTTTGCCATTCCCCGGCGGGTGCGTCCCAGTTTTGGTCTAGTGAATTATGCCCAACTCAAATCCGGGCGAATTACGATTAACGGCACGCAGGTACGCACGGCTCCCCTCGCCAGCATTTCCTGGTCATTGGAAGTCGCCAAAATTCTCAAATCCTGGATTGAACAGGGGCAATTTACGCTGACCGAGCCGGTGGCTCCCCTACCCCAAGACCGCACTTTTTTACCCCAGGACGGGTTGGATTGACCTGAGGGCACCTCGCTCAATTGCCATCAGCGGCATCCCTAACCTTTGGTTCTCTGTAATTTCTGGATTCTATAGCTAAATAAGTTGGGTGGCAGGGGGTAGCCCCGCCTTTGGTTCTCTGTAATCTCAAGCTACTCATCAGGTGCTTCTCTGGCAGACACTACCGTTCCCAAATCAAATCGGATGGCTATAGAGGTGCCCTATGGCTATGCCATGCAAGCGATCAGAATCTTGATGAGACAACCTTACCCTACTTTATAAAGGTACCTTTGTCGTTTTTTCACTTCTTAACCGGGAAACTGTGGGATACTAAACCTGGTGTGTACCCGGTCGTGCCATGAGAACCTTTCCGACCACCGAGACTCTGCGGCGATTGCCGTTTAGTTTGGCCGATGTGGCGGTGATTTTGGGGACGTTGGTTCTGCTGGCGGTGATTGCGCGGGTGGGCAGGGGGGCGTTGGAAGTGTTTCATCCGCCGGTGAATGTGCCCCGGATTGACCTTGACCCTCGGAATTTGCCCTACTATGCGGGGCGTTCGACGCTGAGGATGTTTGTTGCACTCTTTTTCTCAACCCTGTTTACGTTGGTGTATGGGTATATTGCGGCCAATAGTCGGCGGGCAGAACGGGTGATGATCCCGCTGTTGGATATTCTGCAATCGGTGCCGGTGTTGGGTTTTTTAGCCATTACTGTTACGGGGTTTATTGCTCTATTTCCGGGGAGTTTGTTGGGGCTGGAGGCGGCTTCGGTGTTTGCCATTTTTACCAGCCAGGTGTGGAATATGACGTTTTCGTTTTATCAATCGCTCCGCACGGTTCCCCAGGAATTGCACGAGGCGGCGACGCTGTACCAACTCTCGCGCTGGCAACGGTTTGTGAAATTGGAAGTGCCCTCGGCGATGATTGGTCTGCTCTGGAACGGCATGATGAGCTTTGGGGGAGGCTGGTTTTTTGTCGCCGAAAGTGAGGCCATCAGTGTCCTGAACCAGGAATATACCTTGCCGGGGATTGGTTCCTACGTGGCGGGAGCGATTGCGGCTGAAAATCTGCCCGCCTTGGGGTGGGCGGTGGTGACGATTGCGGTGGTGATCCTGCTGGTGGATCAGTTGTTTTGGCGACCGTTGATTGCCTGGGGGGATAAGTTTCGCATGGAACAAAGTGCCTCGGCGGAAGCGCCCGAATCCTGGGTGTATGACCTGATCCGAGCCGCTCGGTTGCCCCGGTTGCTGGGTCGGACGTTAACGCCAATTGGGGAGGGGATCAATCAGTTTTTATCTCGGTTGACCCGCATGGTGCCTTCCCCGGAAATTAATCCCGAAGAAACGGCACAAAAAGACCGGATTTATAATGGCATTCTCCTGGTGCTGATTGGGGTGTTGGTGGCCTGGGGGTTGCATTTTATTGTCTCCACGGTGGGGGTGGCCGAGGTGGTGGAGGTGTTTGGGTTGGGGTTGTTGACCCTGGGGCGGGTGGTAATTTTGTTAATCATTGCCACAGTGATTTGGACTCCGATTGGGGTGGCGATTGGGTTTCAACCCCGCTTGGCGCGTTTGCTTCAGCCGGTGGTGCAGTTTTTGGCTTCATTCCCGGCGAATTTTGTCTTTCCCTTTGCCACATTATTTTTCATTCGCACGGGAATTAGTTTAGATTGGGGCAGTATTTTACTTATGGCTCTGGGTTCCCAGTGGTATATCTTATTTAATTCGATTGCCGGGGCGCAGGGGATTCCCACGGATCTGCGGGAAATGTGTGCGGATGTGGGGCTGACGGGCTGGCAAAAGTGGCGTAAGTTGATTATTCCGGGGATTTTTTCGGCCTGGGTGACGGGGGGAGTGACGGCGAGTGGGGGGGCGTGGAATGCCAGTATCGTCTCCGAGGTGGTGAGTTGGGGGGACAGAACCTTGACGGCGCCGGGGTTGGGGGCGTACATTTCCGAGGCGACCACCCAAGGGGATTGGGCACGGATTACCCTGGGAATTGGGATGATGAGTTTGTTCGTAGTGGGTCTGAATCGGGTCTTTTGGCGCAGGCTCTACAGTCTGGCGGAAAGTAAATACCATCTCTGAGGTAGGCGTATGAACCCCTTGATTGTGGTGGAACAGGTGTATAAAAGTTTTCCGCTTCCCCAGGGCAAGGGGGGGTTCTTGGTGTTGAGTGATATTAGTTTGCAAATCAAGGCGGGGGAGGTGGTGGCGCTGCTGGGGCGCAGTGGCAGTGGCAAAAGTACGTTGTTACGCATCATGGCGGGGTTGATTCCCCCCACCCAAGGCCGGGTCTGGAGCAATGGGGAGTTGCTACGCGGACCGAACCGGCACGTGGCGATGGTGTTTCAGAGTTTTGCCCTCCTCCCCTGGTTAACCGTGCAGGAAAATGTGGAGTTGGGGTTGGAAGCCCGGGGGGTGGGACGGGAAGAACGGCGGCACCGGGCATTGAAGGCGATTGACTTGGTGGGGTTGGACGGGTTTGAAAGTGCCTATCCCAGGGAATTATCCGGGGGGATGAAACAACGGGTGGGGTTTGCCCGTGCCTTTGCCCTGGAACCGCAGGTGCTATTTATGGATGAGCCGTTTAGTGCGTTGGATGTGTTGACGGCGGAGAACCTGCGGGGGGAAATTGACGACCTGTGGCAGGCGGGGCTGTTCCCGTCGCAAAGTATTTTGATCGTGACGCACAACATCGAAGAGGCGGTGTTTTTGGCCGACCGGGTGATTGTTTTAGGCGCGAATCCGGGACGTATTCGGGGGGAGGTGGTGATTGATCTGCCCCGTACCCATGACCGGACATCAGCTCGCTTCAAAGCCCTGGTGGATTACATTTACACGGTGATGACCAACCCGGATATTGAGGTCACCGGCAAGGTGGAAGTGGCGCTGCCGCCCAAACCCACCTCGCCGTTTGCCCAACCCCTGCCCCACGTGCGGGTGGGCGGGATCAGTGGTTTGTTGGAAGTGGTGGTGGATCAACCGAACGAGCAGGTGGATATTCCCCTGTTGGCGGAGCGATTGCAGATGGCGGTGGATGACCTCCTGCCGATTTTGGATGCCGCCCAGATGTTGGGGTTTGCCGAAGTCTCCCAGGGGGATGTGCGGTTGACGCCGGTAGGACGGGATTTTGCCACCACCACCATCCAGCGCAGTAAAGATTTATTTCGACAACAGGTTCTCGACAATGTGCCGGTGTTGGTGAGCATGGTACAAACCCTCAGAGAAAAGCGCAGTCACACGATGGGGGCGGATTTTTTCTTGGACTTGTGGGATGACTATTTCCCCCAAGCGGAAGCGGAGCGGTTGTTTGCGACGGCGGTGGACTGGGGACGCTATGCGGAATTGTTTGAATACGATGCCAACGAGGAACGGATTTACTTATCCGAACCCAGCTCAAGTAATGGCAGTGACCTGACCCTAGGGGAAGAGGAAGAATCGGGTTAAGTGTTGAGGTCACCTCTAAAAGACGGAGAACCAGAGACGGGGGCTACGCTCCTGCAACCGCCAATCCTGAATAAATAGAGGTTCCCTTTATTCGATCAGGAAAAGAATAAAGAATCTCTCGGTTAGAATCCAGAAATTATGGAGAACCAGAGCCGGGGGCTGCGCCCCTGCGACCGCTAATCATGAATTAATAGAGGTGCCCTTTATTCGATCAGGAAAAGAATAAAGAATCTCTCGGTTAGAATCCAGAAATTATGGAGAACCAGAGCCGGGGGCTACGCCCCTGCGACCGCTCATCACCAATTTTTAGACGTGCCCTTGAGAGCCAATAAATTTAAGAGAACCAGAGACGGGGGCTGCGCCCCTGCGACCGCCAATCCTGAATTAATAGAGGTTCCCTATATTCACCCTCACCCCCGCCCTCTCTCCCATCGAGGGGAGAAAATCCCAAGCCAAAAAACCTGGATTTGTTCCAGGGTTTAGAGTTGAGCTATCAACATTGACGCAAGAGGTTTACTCAAAAATCCTCTGCCTGCTTGAATAGGTAGAGGTGCCCTTAAGTAAATATTCTTGGCACAATGGGGGCATTGATGTATAGCCCTGGGAGGAGGAGACCATGTCCGCCCCCGTTTATCACGCCTTGGCGGCAACGGCAGTCCTTGACCATCTGCAAACGGATGCGACCAACGGGTTAACCGCTGAAGCTGTCGCCCGCCGTTATGAGCAGTATGGAGCAAACGAATTAACCCAACAGGCCGTCACTCCCGCTTGGTTACGATTTCTCCGCCAATTTCACCAACCCCTGCTGTACATCTTGCTGGTGGCAGGGTTCATTAAAGCCGGGTTGGGTTCCTGGGTCAATGCCGCTGTCATCTGGGGCGTGACGGTGATCAATGCCATTATCGGGTATGTGCAAGAAGCGCAAGCGGAAGGGGCGATTGCCTCGTTAGCCAAGGCCGTAACCACAACGACGACGGTACTGCGGGATGGACAAACCCTGCACATTCCTTCCCAAGAATTGGTGCCGGGGGATGTGGTGCTGTTACATTCCGGGGATAAAGTCCCGGCGGACCTGCGGTTACTCACGGTGCGCAATCTCCAGGTGGACGAGTCGGCCTTGACCGGGGAATCCCTGCCGGTGAGCAAATCGCCCGACCCTTTGCCCCCGGATACCCCCCTGGCGGAGCGGCGCAATCTGGCCTATGCCGGGAGTTTGGTGACCTTTGGGCAGGGGAAGGGTGTTGTCATCGCCACCGGGTCGGCCACCGAGGTGGGGCAGATTTCCCAAGCCATGCACCAGCGCACCCATCTCAGTACCCCCCTCACCCGCAAATTTACCCAGTTTAGCCAGACCTTGCTGTACGTGATTTTGGGGTTGGCGGCCTTTACCTTTGCGGTGGGAGCCGGACGGGGCAAAGACTGGGTGGAAATGTTCGAGGCGGCGGTGGCCTTGGCGGTGAGTGCCATTCCCGAAGGATTACCGGCGGTGGTGACGGTAACGCTGGCGATTGGGGTGCATCGGATGGCGCAACGGCACGCCATTATCCGTAAACTACCCGCTGTGGAGGCTCTGGGCAGTGCGACCGTGATTTGTTCGGACAAAACCGGCACGCTCACCGAAAATCAAATGACGGTACAAGCTCTCTACGTTGGCGGGCAAATGTACTCAGTAACAGGCAGTGGGTATAGCCCCAAGGGGGAAATTAGGATCGCCGATGGAGAACCTTTGCCAGAATTACCGCTGGGACTGCGGGCCTGTTTGGTGGCGGGGATGCTCTGTAATGATGCTCAACTGCGGCAAACGGGCACCGATTGGGAGGTGGCGGGCGACCCGACCGAGGGGGCATTGCTGGCGGTGGCGGAAAAAGCCGGGTTGAGTCAGGCGGGATTGCTGGCCGCCCATCCCCGCTTGGATGCGATTCCCTTTGAGTCGGATTATCAGTACATGGCGACCTTGCACGACGGTTCCCCCCGCATGATTTATGTGAAAGGGGCGGTGGAGGTGCTCCTGTCCCGGTGTGCTGAGGCGGTTGATCCTCAGGGAGAACCCATCCCGCTCGACCAACGGGCGGTGCAAACAGCGGTAGAACAGATGGCGGCGCAGGGGTTGCGGGTGTTGGCCTGTGCCCAAAAAGCAGCGACTCCCCACCAACACAGTCTGGATCACGAGGACATTGCCCGTGATTTGGTGTTTTTGGGGTTGCAGGGGATGATTGACCCCCCCCGTCCCGAAGCGATTGTGGCCGTGCGTGCCTGTCAGTCGGCGGGGATTCAGGTCAAGATGATCACCGGGGATCACGTGACCACCGCCCGTGCCATTGCCCAACGGATGGGGATTCAAACCGAAGCAGGGGTGGTCGCCTTCACCGGGGCGGAATTGGCAGCGATGGATGCCCCCCAATTAACCCAGGCCGCCGTCGCAGGGTCGGTGTTTGCGCGGGTGGCACCGGCACAGAAATTGCAACTGGTGGAAGCCCTGCAGTCCCAAGGGGAAATTGTCGCCATGACCGGGGATGGGGTGAACGATGCCCCGGCGTTGAAACAGGCCGATATTGGCATTGCCATGGGGAAAGGGGGCACAGAAGTGGCACGGGAAGCCGCCGATATGTTGTTAACCGATGATAATTTCGCTTCGATTGCCGCCGCTGTCGAAGAAGGCCGCACGGTTTATCAAAATCTCCGCAAAGCGATCGCCTTTTTACTGCCCGTGAATGGGGGGGAATCCATGACCATTTTGATCAGTGCTTTATTGTTGCGGGATTTACCGATTTTATCCCTCCAAGTGCTGTGGTTAAACATGATCAATTCCATTACCATGACCGTACCTTTAGCGTTTGAACCTAAGGATGCCGGGGTGATGAATCAGCCGCCCCGTGACCCCAATGAACCCCTATTGACCCCAAAATTATTACGCCGAATTTTATTAGTTTCTATATTTAATTGGATTTTAATTTTTGGGATGTTCGAGTGGGTAAAATCTACTACAGGCAATATCAACTTAGCCCGAACCATGGCGATTCAATCTTTAGTGGCGGCTCGGATTATTTATCTGTTGAGTGTTAGTCAAATGGGTCTGAGTATATGGCACTACCTGCGGGGGGTCAGCCGGAAAATTATGCCCGCACCGATTTTGCTTTTGGGTATTTTGGTCGCCTGTATTTTACAGATTTTATTTAGTCAATGGGGAGTGATGAATTTCCTGTTTGCGACGGCTCCCTTATCCTGGCAGGAATGGTTGATTTGCTTAATTCCCATGCTCCCGATGATCCCTACTGCATTAGGGGCAAACGGGTTAGATTCACCCTTTCGGTTGACCTACAGCCCTCAGCAAAAGTCACGAGCGTGATAGGAAATTTTTTTCTAAAGGGCACCTCTAAAAATTGGTGATTAGCGGTCGCAGGGGGGCACCCCCCGACATTGGTTCTCCGTAACTTCTGGAGGGAACCTCTATTATTCACATAATTCACAATTAAATTAACAATTAGCGGTCGCAGGGCGTAGCCCCGTCTCTGGTTCTTCTCTACTCTTTATATCCCACAATCACTAAAAAGGCTGTAATTCATGATTAGCGGTCGCAGGGGGGCACCCCCCGACATTGGTTCTCCGTAACTTCTGGAGGGAACCTCTATTATTCACATAATTCACAATTAAATTAACAATTAGCGGTCGCAGGGCGTAGCCCCGTCTCTGGTTCTTCT
>JAUQVQ010000027.1:10026-10209 GCA_039794725.1 Gloeomargarita sp. HHBFW_bins_162 | reverse complement strand
GGTCGGGGTCATCCGCCGTCGCCAAATGGGAATAGATACTGGCTAAACGTAATCCGGGAGCATTGTGGATGGCTTTGATGACGGCAATTGCTTCCAACCACGACACCCCCAGCCGCGACATCCCCGTATCAATATCCAAATGCACCGATAAGGTTTGCCCTTCGGTCTGCACCACCTGATTAA
>JAUQVQ010000027.1:0-10016 GCA_039794725.1 Gloeomargarita sp. HHBFW_bins_162 | reverse complement strand
CAATAGAGCTTGCACCTGTGCCGCCGTATTCACCCCCCCCAGGAGTAAAATCGGCGCCTCAATCCCCGCCCGCCGCAGTTGGATCGCTTCCCCCAGGGTAGCCACGCCTAACCAGGTTGCCCCGTGCGCCAGGACAATGTCCGCCACCGCCACCGCCCCGTGTCCGTAGGCATCGGCCTTGATCACCGCCAACAGTTCCGTATGCGGTTGCAAATAAGCGCAAATCGCTTGAGTATTGGCCGCCAAGGCCACCGGGTCAATTTCTACCCACGCCCGCTCCTGGGGATCAGGGAATAACATCCGTTCATTCGCTCACACACTTGCAATCAGGCTACCAGTTCTGCCGGTTTCTGACAAGGCTGGTACAACGTCGTGCGTTGCCAGTAGGGACGACCCAGCCTGCTAATAGCATTCTGGAGTTCCGCCACCGTTTTGCCCGTCCCACCCGTTGCCCCCGCCATCGTGGTAATATGCTCCTCCATCAATGTACCGCCAAGATCATCACAACCCCATTGCAATGCCTGTACCGCTCCCCCTAACCCCAATTTCACCCAACTGGGCTGATGATGTTTGACCCACCCCCCGAGAAACAAACGCGCCACAGCGGTTAACCGCAGGGTTGCTCCCAAATCCGGCTGCTCCCGTCCCACCCGCCGCCGCAACCACGCCGGAGCCTGTGCCCCCACAAACGGCAAAAGGATAAATTCCGTCAGCCCACCTGTGCGTTTTTGCAGTTCCCGGAGTACCGACAAATGCTGTATCTGATGGTGCGGGGTTTCCACATGGCCGCAGAGCATGGTACTGGTGGTGGGAATTCCCATCTGGTGGGCTTGCGTGACAATCTCCACCCACGTGGCCGTATCAATTTTTTCCGGGCAGATGAGGCGGCGGACTCGGTCATCCAACACTTCCGCGGCGGTTCCGGGCAGGGAATCAACCCCCACAGATTTTAATATTTGCAATACATACGCAATACTAACTCCATCCTGACGGCTGATGAATTGAATTTCTTGGGGAGAGAAAGCGTGCAGATGAATTTTCGGGGCAGTCGTTTTGATCAATTCAACTAAATGAACGTAGTAATTTAGGGTGCTGCCGTGACGTTTGGCCTTCGGATTTAAGCCTCCTTGCAGACAAATTTCGGTAGCTCCCTGTTGCACCGCATCCTGAACTTTTGCTACCACCTGTTCGGGGGTTAACCAATAACTCCCCACTTGATGTTCATCCCGCCGAAACGCACAAAACCCGCAGTGTTGCTCACAGATATTGGTGAAATTGATATTGCGGTTCACGACATAGCTAACCGATTCCCCCACCAAATGACGGCGTAGGTCATCAGCGGCTTGCCGGAGCCATTCTAAGGGATAGGATTCGGTGAGTAATACGTAACCTTCTTGGGGAGTAATTTCATTCCCCCGCCGGGCTTTTTCTAAAATTTGGGTAATCATGGTTGCCGCCAAATGCGTATGGAATTATCTCGACTCCCGGAGATCAAAAACAGACCGTCCGGGGTAAAGGTTAAGCTGGTAATCTGTTTGCTGTGCCCGGTGAGGGTGTCCCGATGTTGCCGCAGAACCATATCCCAGGTTTGTATCAAACCATCTTGATTGCCGCTGACCAAGATATTACCTCGAGGGGAAAAGGCAAGGGCAGTAACAGCGGTCTTTTGTTCCGCAAATGAATGGATTCGTTCAGCTTTATTAAAATCCCAAAGATGAATCAAACGATTTTCATTTCCTGTGGCAATCCATTTGCTATCGGGGCTGACGACAACGGCGTTGAAGCCATTATCGCCAAAGCGAAATGGCTCAGCAATCGTGCGTAAACAACGGCCATTTCCGGCTTCCCAAATCACCAGGTTATTGTCCCAACCGCCACTCACCAACAGGAACCCATCGGGAGTAAAATCCAACGCCCGTACATGACTGCTGTGACCGGTGAGGGTACACAGACATTTGCCGCTCGCTAGTTCCCAAATACGAATGGTTTTATCCTCACTGCCACTCGCCACCAAACGACCATCCGGGCTGACGGCAATGGCACAAATGGGGCTACTGTGTTTGGCAAACATCCCCCCCAAGGTCTGGGTAATTTTCCCTTTACTCACATCCCACACCCGCACCGTGCGGTCTTCACATCCCCCCACCAGGTACTGGGCATCCGGGGTCAACTGGATGGCCATAATCGGCGCCGTGTAGGTGTGCGACCACAGAGTCGTTACGGTTAAATGCTCTTGGCCGCTCAACTGCCACGCCCGGACAATCCCATCTTTCCCGGCAACGGCGAGGATGACGCCCACGCCCACTCCCTGCCTACAGGTCACCGCCGTCACCCAGTTGCTGTAGGGTCCCAGGGTACACACGCATTCCCAAGTCGGCGCTTTGATTTGGCTTTTGCTGGTACTGCCCCCGGAGCGTTGGGGGAAAGTGAGGACGGGCTTCGCAGCCGGAGTGGGATTGGGGCGGATACCCGTCGGTGTACCCAGCCGACTTTTGCCTTGATCCAGAGCTTCCAAATCCTGACGCACTTCCGTGGCCGATTGGTACCGTTTGCGGGTCGCCCGTTCCAACAACCGGTGCAAAATCTGGGTTAACCCCTCACTCACGGGTTGCGCCACGTAGTCCTGCCACACCCAGCCATCCTGGGACATATCGTACAGTTCCAGAGGGGGACGCCCCGTCATCAGATGCACACAGGTCACTCCCAAGCTGTACAAATCACTGACAAACTCCGCCTTGCCCACCATTTGTTCGGGCGCGGTAAACCCGGCACTGCTGATAATCGTTCGTAAATTGGACATGGACGTACTCGGCGCAAACTTGGCCGCCCCAAAGTCCACCAGGTAGAGTTTGCCGTTGACGGCACTGCGGATCAGGTTTTCCGGTTTGATGTCCCGGTGAATGACATTGTGATTATGCACAAACTCCAATACCGGCACCAAATCCCGGAGCAGTTGCAGGGCTTTCGCCTCATTAAACGGCCCGTGCAGTTGCAACTCCCGTGCCAGGTTATTCCCGTCAATAAATTCCTGAATAATGTACTGCCGCTGTTCCTGTTCAAAGTAGGCATACAGCTTAGGAATCTGCTCGTGGTGCCCCAGTTCATCCAACCGCACCGCCTCCCGCTGGAACAATTCCGATGCCTTGCTATAGGATTGGGCATCCATTTCCATCGGCAAAAACTGCTTGACTACACACTTGGGCTTCGAGGGTTTATCTTCATCTACGGCTAAAAAGGTGCGCCCAAAGCCCCCCTGTCCCAATGGTCGCAGGGGTCTGTACCGATTTTGTAATAAAAGATTACTCCCGCAGGCCTGACAAATTACTGCCTCAGGAGGATTTTGTCCAGGACGGGGACACTCAGGATTGAGGCAGTAACTCATAGCGGGGCGCAACCAACGACATAGGAATTACGGGACGTCAGCATTACTTTATCTTAACCAGAGGCAAAACTGGCCACGTAGCGGGTGTTACCTTTTGTTAATGTTTATTTTACGCTATACTCAACGGGATTCCCTTCATTTGTTTTGGGTGAACTGCCGTGACTGTTGGTGTACCTGCGACTCCTGAATTTAATTTTGACCGCCGGTTGTGGCGACGGTTTATTAAAATTGCCCAGCCCTACTTTTATCCCCAAGAGGGTCGCCTAAATTTTTGGGTATTTGCGGCCTTGATTATTGTGCTTTTAATTACGGTTGTCTGCCTCGCTTTTTTCGTGGTGGTGGGGGGAACATTATTAGGAGAATCACTTGCGCCTAATTTTGTGAATAAATATGCCGGTGGTCTGGTCAAACGAGTACAGGAATTAGTGACTTCTCCAGCCTTGTATTGGGCAATGGGCGGGTTGGCCTTTAGTGCTCTTTGTTTTGGGTTGACGTGGCGGGCGGTTGCCCCGCGCTGGAAGCAGTGGAGTTTATTAGGATTATTACTCTTTCTTTCGTTTGCGGTGAATGGGGCAAATGTTTCTTTGAGCTATATTTTTCGATTTATTGATACGGCGTTGGGGCAAAAAGACCAGCCCACATTTTGGTTGAATTTAACCCTATACGGGGGGTTAATTATTGCGGCCATTCCAATTTTAGTGGGTTATCGGTTCACGCGGTTGAAATTGGGGTTGTATTGGCGGGAGTGGTTAACGAAAAGTTTTTTGAATGATTACTTCAAGAATCGGTCTTATTACGAGTTGGACTCCAATTCATCGCACACGGAAATTGATAACCCTGACCAACGCATTGCCGAGGATATTCGCTCCTTCACTTCGGTAACGTTATCATTTCTTTTAGATGTTTTGGATACAGTTTTGACGTTACTATCCTTTACAGCAATCCTCTACAGTATTTCTAAACCGCTCACCTATGGGTTAATAGTTTATGCTACTTTGGGGACAGTAATTGCGGTGGTAGCGGGTCGCCGCCTGATTAAAATTAACTATGACCAACTGCGCTTAGAAGCGGATTTCCGTTATGGGATGGTACACGTGCGGGACAATGCGGAATCCATTGCTTTTTACCGGGGCGAAAATCAAGAGTTAAACCAAGTCAGCCGTCGCTTTGACCGAGTTATTCGTAATTTCAATCTATTAATTATTTGGCAGGCGTTAATTGATTTATTCCAGTACGGGTATAACTATTTCACACGGGTGGTTCCCTATGTGATTGTGGCTCCTTTGTATTTTGCGGGGCAGACGGATTTAGGGACGATTACCCAGGCGTATATTGCCTTTAGTCAGGTGTTGGGTGCCTTGTCTTTAGTGACCAATCAAATTCAGCAAATTTCCAGTTTTGCCGCCGGGGTGAATCGCTTGGGTGCGTTTGAAGAAGTCCTATCCCGGCAGGGTTTATTAGAACGGCATCCTGAACAGCAAATTCAAACCCAAGAAGCCAATCAGTTTAGTATTCAGAAAATGACGCTAATGACCCCCAATTCCGAGCAAGAACTGGTGCGGGATTTAACCGTCAATTTAGCTCCAAATGAACGGTTACTCATTGTCGGAGCCAGTGGGGCGGGCAAAAGCTCTATATTACGGGCTGTTGCGGGTTTGTGGACGAATGGGAGTGGTATTATTGTGCGCCCAGAAATTAGTGAAATGCTGTTTTTACCGCAGCGTCCGTATATGGTGTTGGGAACCTTGCGGGAACAACTCCTGTACCCCAAAAATGACCCCAGTATTACCAATGAAGAATTACAGGCGGTGTTGGAGCGGGTGAATTTAGCCTATCTGACCGACCGGTTTAACTGGGGTGAAATTTTGGATTGGGCGATGGTTCTCTCCTTGGGGGAACAACAGCGTTTGGCCTTTGCGCGTATCTTTTTGTACCAACCCCGTTATGCGATTTTGGATGAGGCGACCAGTGCCTTGGATGTGACCAATGAACGGCATCTTTACCACGAATTACAGCAGACGGATGTGGTGTATTTGAGTGTGGGACACCGACCGACCTTGATTGATTATCACCAGAAGGTTTTGGAACTCACGGGTGGGGGTGGTTGGCGCATTTTGACTGTAGATGAGTATCGCTCGAAATTAACCCAGATGGTGGGCTAAGAGCAGGTTGTCGCCTCAAGGGTTACGTCCTGCGACCCAAGTTATGTCAACGTTTGCGTATTTATTCAGACACTTAGCGGTCGCAGGAGGGCAGTTCTCCGTAATCTCTGGATTCCAGTTAAGAGTATGGTTAGCTCGTTTGAATAGAGCATGATTCTTAAATTGTTCTATTCACCCTCACCCCCGACCCCTAGAGGGGAGAAAATCCCAAGTCAAAAAACCTTAATTTGTTCAAGGGTTTCGAGTTGAGTTATTAACATTAACGCAAGAGGTCCAATGCAGAGACGGGGGGTGCCCCCCTGCGACGGCTAATTCACAATTTTTAGAGGTGCCCCGTAATTATTGGTGGTGCAATGGTGCCATGATCATCAATAAGTTGAAACTCTTATCCTCAGAGTACAACCAGCTAAGCTGAGGCTGACAACCCCATCGCCTGTGCCAACACATCCCGTTCGGGGACAATCCCTTGCAAGAGGTGCTGCTGACCAACATTAATGGCATTATCCGGGTCTTTGAGGCCGTTACCGGTTAATACACAAACGATGCGGGAGCCTGCGGGAATTTGGTCTTGAATGTGAAACAACCCCGCAACCGAAGCGGCACTGGCGGGTTCGCAAAAAATCCCTTCTTCTGCGGCTAATAGTTGATAGGCGGTTAAAATTTCCTGGTCACTGACGGCATAAAACGCCCCCTGACTGGCCTCTTGGACGGCAAGGGCGTTTTGCCAATTCACGGGGTTGCCGATCCGAATTGCCGTCGCAATGGTTTCAGGATGGGGCACGGGTTGATTCTGCACAATCGGGGCGGCTCCGGCGGCTTGAAACCCAAACATCCGGGGCAGGTGGTGCGATTTCCCCTGCTGAAAATACTGACAAAATCCCATCCAATAGGCAGTGATATTCCCCGCATTGCCCACCGGAATACACAACCAATCCGGCGCATCACCTAGTTGATCAACTACTTCAAAGGCGGCCGTTTTTTGCCCTTCCAAACGGTAGGGGTTGAGGGAATTCACCAGCGTAATAGGATACGTTTCTGATAATTCCCGCACGAGCGATAATGCCTGGTCAAAATTCCCTTGAATGGCCAGCACTTGCGCCCCGTACATTAAGGCTTGGGCGAGTTTCCCCAATGCGACATACCCATCGGGGATCAAGACAAATGCTTTCATTCCGGCACGACGGGCATAGGCGGCGGCAGCCGCAGAGGTATTTCCGGTACTGGCACAAATGACCGCTTCCGCTCCCTGTTCTTTGGCTTTACTAATTGCCATCGTCATCCCCCGGTCTTTGAAACTGCCGGTGGGGTTTAAGCCATCGTATTTCACCCACACCTGCACATTTTTTTTACCGAGATAACTGCTGATTTTAGGCACAGGAATTAAGGGGGTATTGCCCTCATAAAGGGTCACGATGGGGGTGGATTCAGTAACCGGGAGATAGCTGTAGTAATGGTGAATTAATCCCTGCCACATCCGATTAACCACCCCCGAAAACTTCCACATCGGCAAATACCGCCACCGGGGAACCATGCCCCACCCGAATCGCTTGGTTGGGTTCGCCTTTGCCGCAGTAGGGGGAGCCGTACATTTCCCAGGTTTCCGCTCCACCCACCCGGACTAAATTGCGCCAAAACTCCGAACTGACCCCCCGATAATTGGGATTTTTGAGGGTTTTTGTGAGTTGCCCATTTTCAATCAAGCGAGCATATTCACATCCGAATTGAAATTTGCGCCGGTAATCATCAATTGACCAGGAACGATTCGATTCCATATAGATGCCGGATTCGATGTCCCGGATCACGTCTGCCAAACTGCCCGTTCCCGGTTCTAAATTTAAGTTTGCCATGCGGTCAATCGGAGGACGATTCCACGAACAGGCTCGCCCACAGGCTACCCCTGGTACGCCCGCCCGCTGTTGACTTTCATAACTCCCCAGACCCCGCAGTAAAATGCCGTCTTTAATCAGATATTCCCGGGTGGCGGGCAGACCCGTATCATCCACCGCATAGCTGGCAAATTCCCCCGGCACGGCGGGGTCAAAGGTGATATTCATCAGGGGCGAACCGTACTGCAAATGACCGAAATCCGTTAACTTGACAAAACTCCACCCGGCGTAGTTGCGCTCGTCCCCTAAAATTCGGTCTAATTCCAACGGATGCCCAACGCTTTCGTGAATTTGCAACAGCATTTGATCCGGAGCCAGCACTAGATGCGTTCGCCGGGTGGGGCAATTTTCCGCCTGCACTAACTCCAGGGCTTGTTCCCCAATGCGTTGCACCCGCTCCCACAAATCATCCGTAAGGAACCACTCCAATCCCCCTTGGTAACAGCGAGCCAACATCCCGTGGTCACTGCGGGTTTGCACTTCGGTGCCCGCTTGGGCAGTGGCGGCAAAATGATTGGCAATGTAATAGGTATGTTGGTACAAATCTGCGCCATTACTGCTGACAAACCAGGTTTCTAATTCTGTTGCGCCCAAGCTGGCTTTAGTACAGACAATTGCATCGCTGACTTTCAGCGTGTGGCAGATTTTTACCAGAATTTCACTGAGTTCTTGGGGACGAATTGCTTGCCAGGGTTGGACGACAGGGCTGGTGTAGGTGCCGGTCACCGGGGGGCGGGCGGTCACGCAATGGGTGCGGGGGGCGGTCAATTGGGCGTAGCGGTAGGCGGTTTGGGCGGCGTGTTGGATGCCGGTAGGGGTGATTTGGGTGGTGGCGCAGTAGCTTAAATTGCCCGCAACGCTGACTTCTACCATGGCACCGCAGGTGGTATCTTGCCCGTGAGCTTGGGGGTGACCATCCCGCAGGGAGTAGCTCGTGGTGGTTTCCCGCACGAGCCGCAAGCCCACCCAGTCGGCGGGGACATCAATCGCATTCAGAAGCGCAGTCGGGTTCATCGCTGATTCCGGCATTTGTCCTAATGTAGCTCAGATGGGGGGCGAGCTTGGATACAATGCAAAAGAATGCGCGTGAGGCTGGGTATGGAACGGACATTTGTGGCGATCAAACCCGATGGGGTGCAACGGGGGTTGGTAGGGGAAATCATCCGTCGTTTGGAAGCGAAAGGGTTTACCCTGGTGGGGTTGAAACTGATGCGGGTGTCACGGGAATTAGCAGAAAAGCATTACGATGTCCATCGGGAACGACCCTTTTTCCCCTCGTTGGTGGAATTTATCACCTCTGGTCCGCTGGTGGCGATGGTGTGGGAAGGGGATGGGGTGGTGGCTTCGGCGCGCAAATTAATCGGGGCAACCAACCCCTTGACGGCGGAACCGGGGACGATTCGGGGGGATTTTGGCATCAGTATTGGCCGCAATTTGATTCACGGTTCGGATGCGATTGAAACGGCGCAGCGGGAGATTGCCCTGTGGTTTACCCCGGATGAGCTGGTGGCTTGGCAACCGGCGGCCTCGGCGTGGTTGGTAGAATCATAAGCAGATTTACCGGGTTTTGAACCATGCACACTGACCCCATCACGCCGGTTTTGGAGGCGGAGCGTGACCCGCTCGATGAAACCCCCGATGATGTGGAGATGTCGCTGTTTGACCATCTCGAAGAACTGCGACAGCGGATTTTCCGGGCGTTGGCGGCGTTTGGGGTGGCGACGGTGGGCTGTTTTATCGGGGTAAAACCGATTGTGCAGTTTTTGGAAGCCCCGGCGGGGCCGGTGAAATTTCTGCAGATGGCACCGGGGGAATTTTTCTTTGTGTCGCTGAAAGTGGCCGCCTATACGGGGTTAATCGTGAGTAGCCCGATGATTTTGTATCAGATTATTGCCTTTGTTTTACCGGGGTTGACCCGGCGGGAACGGCGCATTTTAGCTCCCGTTGTGTTTGGTTCGAGTATTTTATTTATTTTGGGGTTGGCCTTTGCTTATGGGGTGTTAGTCCCGGCGGCGTTAAAATTTTTCTTGAATTACGGGGCGGATGTGGTGGAACCCCTGTGGTCAATTGAACGGTATTTTGAGTTTATTTTAATTTTACTATTGGGAACGGGGTTGGCGTTTCAAATTCCGGTGATTCAGTTTATTTTAAGTGCGTTGGGGCTGGTTTCACCCCGGCAAATGTTGGCGGGTTGGCGGTATGTGGTCTTGGCTTCGGTGGTGATTGGGGCAATTTTAACCCCCTCAACTGACCCGTTAACTCAAATGTTATTGGCGGGTGCGATTGCGGGTTTGTATTTGGGGGGCATTGGGTTAGCGGTTTTGGTGATGCCCAATCGTTAGGAGCGCTTTCAGTAAATCACGCTAAAGGAGTAGAGGTCATCAAAATGTCCTAACGTTTTTGTTTAGGACTATAGTTTTTTAGGGCACCTCTATTTATTATTCAATTCAATTGGGAAAAGAATAGACCTCTTGCATGATTTATATTCACCCTCACCCCCTGCCCCTCTCCCATCAAGGGAGAGGGGAGAAAACCAAAACGGGGCTAGGCCCTGCGACCCTTGGTTCACATGCAAAAAGGACTGCG
>JAUQVQ010000026.1:0-10280 GCA_039794725.1 Gloeomargarita sp. HHBFW_bins_162 | reverse complement strand
ACCGCTAATCACCAATTTTTAGAGGTGCCCTCAATTCTTTGTTCTCAAATCTTTTAGGATTGCTATAGAGGTCTTCTAAAAAAGAAATTTGCGAAAGTTGATTCACCCCTACACCTTAATCGCCTGCGGCAACGTCACCGCCGCCACCACCCGGTCGCACCCGGATGCCGGTCGTGCCCATTGGTAACGATATTCCTTGGGATCGCCCCAGCACAAGCCCAAATACAATTCTGTGCGGGTGGCATCCAATTCCAACCATTCCGCCTGCGCCAACGCCTGAGTCAATTCCGGAAAAGCCACCGGGCGTGTATGGGGATGCACCCACCAGTAATTTAACCCTTGGGTGGACTGCCACCAAAACTCGCTAATAGCCTGTTTCGTTCGCATCAACCGTTCTTTATCCCCCGGAATCGCACACAACTGCCCATGCACCTCCGGCACCTCAATCTGGGCGCCCCGAAACCGACAGGTACGCCAGACCACCCCCGAAACCCCGTATTGTCGCTGATACTCATGCACCTGCGCCCGAAAATCCTCAAACGCAAACACCATACTCAGCCGTTCCGGGGAAATCGCCAGGGCAATCACCGAATGTCCCACCCGTTCCCGCACCGAGGGGAGCCAGCGTTGCCCCTGCCAGTTGGCCTGCAATTCCCGCTCCAGAATCTGAATCAACTCGCTGGTGGTGTACGGCATGAGCCGAGCAACGTTAGTCCAAATAACCCATCAAATCGGCGACCGGGGGATCAACTTGGTTGGGAGCGACCGGTCGTCCCATCACCACTTTAACCGGTTTCACCAACGCCCCTGTGGGTTCTGCCGCTGGCGCAAGGGTGCCTGCGGGCTGAGAGGCTGGTTCGAGCGATTGCGTTTTCGCCATTGGGTCTTCTCCAGAATGTTTTTATAATTCCATCTTAGAAGCAAATGCCCGCCCCTGCCCGCTCAGGAGAGGCAGACCGGCAATAAAATAAAGTTGAAGAAAGTATTAAAAATTCAAAACACTGTGAACAAGCGGTAATTTTAACGACACTCACTTTACAAAATCTAGGCAGTCCGGGCTTGGCCTCAGACAATAAAAGTAACCTTCATTTTTTCTATACAACATGACTCCACGTCTGTTTGCCCCAACCAACTACTGGCCGCTGGTGGTGAGCTTGACGCTCATGTTTTGGCTGGGGGCAACTTTAGTCTTGGATGTGCTGGTGATGCCGGGGCTGTACTGGGGCGGCATGATGCACCAACCGGGGTTTGCCAGTTTTGGCTATTGGTTGTTCGGCTGGTTTAACCATGCGGAATTGCTCTGTGCCGCCTTGGTGATGACCAGTGTCCTCGCCCAAACCCTGACCCAACCCCAACGTGCCGGGCTGGGATTGGCTTTAGCCGGGGGGTTGGTCGGCATCGTTTTCACTTACACCTACCTTTTGACCCCTTGGATGGGCGAAACCGGCATCTCCCTGGACTGGTTAGAGCCGCACATAAGTGTCCCCGCCACCATGAATTGGCTACACGGGGGATATTTTGCCCTGGAATTGCTCAAGGTACTGCTGGGGGTAGGATTACTCTGCTGGCAGTGGCGACTAGCCCTCCCCCAGGTGGACGAATAACGGCGGCACCAACAACAACCCCGCTACCCCCACCGCAGCCAAGGCCGTGACCAACACAGCGGCGGCGGCACAATCTTTGGCAATCCGGGCCAGTTCATGGTACGTCTGCCCAACGGTTAAATCCACAACGGCTTCCAAGGCGGTATTCACCAATTCGAGAGCCAGCACCAGCCCAATGGTCAAAACAATCAGAGCCATTTGGGACAAGGGTAAATGCACCCCTGCGGACCAGAGCAGAGCAATGGTGCCAATCACCAAATGAATGCGAAAATTGCGTTGACTGACCAGGGCGTAGTGCAATCCCTGACCAGCGTAGTGAAAACTTTGTCTCAGAGTACTTTTGGGAACCGGGTTGGGTAAGACTCGTGAACCAGTTACAACCGATGATGGCATGGTGGTATCCTCACACTCGGTTAGCCTATAGTGTAGCAAGCAATTTTCCGAATGACCTGGCAAGACCTACTCCGCCCCCGCCTCACCCACCCCGGCCCGGTGACCGATTTGGATATTGGCATTCTGCACGCTCACGCCATCCGGGGAACTGTTTTGGATGTGGACGATACCCTGGTGCCCGCCCATGAGCAGGTGATTCCCCCAGAGGTGCTGGCTTGGATGGAACAACTTAAAACCCTTGGCCCGGTGTGGTTGGTAAGCAATAATGTCCTTGCCCAACGGATTGGGGAAATTGCTCGCCAAGTAGATTGCCCCTACATCTGCGGAGCCGGAAAACCCTCCCGTCGCAAACTCCGCCAAGCTCTCGAAAACATGAATCTTCCCCCTGCGGCCACTGCCATGATTGGCGACCGCCGGTTGACGGATATTGTGGCAGGAAATCGCTTAGGAATGTACACCGTTTTGGTCGAACCCATCGCCGCCCCCCGTTGGCAAAAACTCCGCAACCTGGAAGACTGGTTGATTAATTCATTGCTGTTACAGCCTTAAGGGCACCTCTATAGCAATCCTAAAAGATTCGAGAACAAAGAAAGAACCAAATACGGGGGCGACGCCCTGCGCCTGCTAATAATGAAATGAATTAATAGAGGTGCCCTAAAGTGATTAACTAGACCTCTTGCATAAATGGGAACCCTATTTATTCAATCGGACAAAGAATCCCTTAGCGAGAATGCAGAGATTACAGAGAACCAGAGACGGGGGTGCCCCCCTGCGACCGCTAATCACCGATTTTTAGAGGTGCCCAAATGTTAATAACTCAACTTTAAACCCTTGAACAAATCAAGGTTTCTTGGCTTGGGGTTGTAGGGGCGTAAGCCCCCGTTTGGGATTTTCTCCCCTCTCCCTTGATGGGAGAGGGGTCGGGGGTGAGGGTGAATATAAATCATGCAAGAGGTCTACTCTATAGCAATCCTAAAAGATTCGAGAACAAAGAAAGAACCAAATACGGGGGCGACGCCCTGCGACCCTTGTTACCCACTCAAAAGGGATTGCTATATTTATTGAAGCTAAGGGAAAATTCTCTTGCCAGAACACCCGAATTACGGAGAACTAGAGACGGGGGCTACCCCCATGCGACTGCTAATGAGGAATTAATAGAGGTTCCCTAATTTCTATATTTCCGTAGAAGTATCGCTCAACTTCCTAAATCCTGCGCTGAACGATGAATCCGGTCTTTGATTTGGGCAAGGAGTTGAGCAAATTTGGGGTCACTGTCCCGTCTTTGGGCAATCTTTTCACAGGCGTATAACACCGTTGTGTGGTCTTTCCCGCCAAAGAATTGACCGATTTGGGGCAAACTTAAACTCGTATATTGCCGCACCAAATACATCGCCACCTGCCGGGGAAAACTCACCTGCCTGCGCCGGGTATTAAACATCAAATCCTGCGCCGACACTTCAAACGCCACCGCCACAATATCCACGACCAATTCCGGCGTGGTTTTGGTCATTTGCACCGGAGAATTGAGCAAGTCCGCCACATTTTCGACCGTAATCGCCGCCCCGGAAATGGCGGTGTAGGCCAACGTGCGAATCAATGCCCCTTCCAATTCCCGAATGTTAGAGGTATAACGGGTGGCAATATAAGTAATGACTTCCACCGGTAAATAAACATTTTCCTGCTCGGCTTTTTTTTGCAAAATCGCCATACGCGTTTCCAAGTCCGGGGGCTGAATATCCGCAATTAACCCCATCGAAAACCGAGAACACAACCGCTCTTGCAAACGCGGAATACAGGTCGGGGGCCGGTCGGAGGCAATCACCACCTGTTTGCCCGCCTCGTGCAGAGCATTAAACGTATGAAAAAATTCTTCTTGGGTGTATTCTTTACCTTCAATGAACTGAATATCATCCACCAACAATAAATCGGCAGCCCGATATTTTTCCCGAAATTGTTGCATATTGTCCCGCCGAATTGCCTCGATTAAATCATTGGTAAATTGCTCTGTGGAAACGTAAAATACCCGTGCTTCCCGATTAATTTCAATCCGATAATGCCCAATCGCCTGCATCAAATGGGTTTTGCCCAACCCCACCCCACCGCAGAGAAACAACGGGTTAAACTCTCGCCCTGGAGATTCGGCCACCGCCAGAGCAGCCGCGTGAGCCATCCGATTGGTTGCCCCGACCACAAACCGGCTAAAGGTGTACTTGGTATTTAGCGTGGGACAAGTTGGCTCCGCGTCCGCCAGCGGTTGCGGTTCTCGAACAGGCGGCAGGGCGGCAGGCGTGGCGGGCACCATGTCATTTTCCAGACTGTCAATCTCCACCTCCAGGGGTTCGCCCCAAACCTCGGTGACCACTGTACTGATGGTGTTCAGGTAGGACTTGACCAGCCAATTCCGGGCAAAGAGATTGGGAGCCAGCAGGCGCAAACGGCTCTCCGTCAGGGAATCCGGGCGAATGGTTTTGATCCAGGTTTCAAAAGTCGGGCGGCTCAGACGAAGCTGGAGTTGCTCCAAAACCGTCTGCCACCGGGTTTCCAGGGATGCGGTCACGGCAGTGGGGATGACTATGAGTGAGGTTGATAGGGATCAGGCTACCCCATTTTTCCCCGGGTGCATAGCCCCCTGAATCCTTGACCTCGTTAAGGTTTGTGTGCTAATGTTTAAGACTCTGTGAATCCTAGTAACGGTAGCAGTTATGACCAAACGCACCTTAGAAGGCACCTGTCGCAAACGCATCCGCCGTTCGGGTTTTCGAGCACGCATGGCCACTCCCGGCGGTCGGCGTGTACTGCAAGCTCGGCGAGCGAAAGGCCGCAAACGATTAGCTCTCATCTAGGGTGGGGCTACCCCGGAGCTACCGTCTGCGGGGACACCGAGTTTTTGCCGCCTTTTACCAAAACCATCAGCAACAACGGGGTCATTTTTTTCGCCTCCGTTACCGTCCTCATCCCGATGCCCAGAGTATCCAAGCGGCAGTGGTCGTGAGTAGCAAAATTAGCAAAAAAGCAGTACAACGCAATCGGCTCAAGCGACAAATGCGGGCGGCAATACGGCAATTACTGCCTCAGTGTACCCCCGGTTGGCAAATGGTCATTACGGCGCAACCTCCGGCCTTAACGGGACAATACTCTGATTTTTTGCGAGAATTAGAACAGCTTTTGCAACAGGCGGGCATCATTCATGGGCATTCGGGAAGAGGTGATTTTTGAGGGTGGCCCCCACCGGGGGGATTTAATCGTAAATTTAGTTTTGGGGCTAACCTTGGTCTGGTTACCGTTAACCATTGGGGCGATTACCCGTGCCCTCTGGTTGCGCTATCGGATTACCAACCGCAGGGTAACGGTGACCGGCGGCTGGCTGGGGCGCAACCGTTCCGATGTGATCTACAGTGAAATGGCTAAAGTTGTGACCATTCCAAGAGGCTTTGGTTTTTGGGGGGATATGGTCATTACATTGAAAGATGGTAAACGCCTGGAATTGCGTTCTCTGCCCCGGTTCCGGGAGTTGGCCGACTACATCATCGGCCGCATTGACCCCCAAGCCCGCCAAGCCAGTGGCCCGATTGGACAGACGACATGACCACCCCGGCTCGTTATCAACCGGCGGCACTTGAACCCCGTTGGCAAACAGTCTGGCGGGAACAGGATTTATACAAAACCAGTACTAATCCTGAACAACCTAAGTACTATGCCCTGTCTATGTTTCCCTATCCATCGGGGAATCTTCACATGGGTCACGTGCGGAATTATACGATTACCGATGTGATCGCCCGGGTGCGGCGGATGCAGGGCTATCGGGTGCTCCATCCGATGGGGTGGGATGCGTTTGGCTTACCGGCGGAAAATGCGGCCATTGACCGAGGGATTCATCCGGCTCGTTGGACGGAAAATAATATCAACAATATGCGGCGGCAGTTGCAGTCCCTGGGGCTGAGTTACGATTGGGGGCGGGAGTTGGCGACCTGTGCCCCGCAGTACTATCGCTGGACGCAGTGGCTCTTTTTACAAATGTGGCACATGGGGTTGGCCTACCAAAAAGAGGCTCAGGTGAATTGGGACCCGGTGGATCAAACGGTGTTGGCCAATGAGCAGGTGGACAGCGAGGGGCGTTCCTGGCGTTCCGGGGCAAAAGTGGAACAGAAATTGCTCAAACAGTGGTTTTTGCGGATTACGAATTACGCCGAAGAACTCCTGCGGGATTTAGACCAGTTAACGGGGTGGCCGGAGCGGGTGAAAACCATGCAGGCCAACTGGATTGGGCGTTCCACTGGAGCCATTTTGGAGTTTCCCGTCGTGGGTCACGATGCCCGGATTGCCGTATTTACTACTCGCCCCGATACGGTGTTTGGGGTGTCCTACGTTGTCTTAGCTCCCGAACATCCCCTGGTGACAGAATTAACCGCTCCGGCTCAATACCCCCAGGTGCAGGCGTTCATCCAGGAGTTGGCGAATTTATCACCCGAGCAACGCACGGCCACCGACCAGCCCAAACGGGGCGTGCCCCTGGGAACTGAGGTGATTAACCCCTTTAACCAACAAAGAGTACCCCTGTGGATTGCCGATTATGTGCTGTACGAATACGGTACGGGGGCGGTGATGGGTGTCCCGGCGCACGATGAGCGGGACTTTGCCTTTGCCCAGCAGTACAATTTACCGATTACTCAGGTGATTTTACCGCCAGGGGAAATTAAGACAAACGCATTACAACAGGCGTACACGGAACCCGGAGTGTTAGTTAATTCGGGAGAATTTGATGGGTTGGATTCACTGACGGCAAAAGAAAAAATCACTCAAACGGCGCAGGCACGGGGTTGGGGCAAACAGCAGGTGCAGTACCGCCTGCGGGATTGGTTGATTTCTCGACAACGGTATTGGGGCGTGCCCATCCCCATGATTCACTGTGACCATTGCGGTGTGGTGCCCGTTCCCGAACAGGATTTGCCCATACTACTGCCTGAAAACGTGAATTTAACGGGACGGGGGATGTCGCCGTTGGCGCAGTTAACCGAGTGGGTGCATGTCCCATGCCCCAACTGTGGCCGCCCGGCGCGCCGGGAAACGGATACGATGGACACCTTTATTGATTCTTCGTGGTATTTTTTACGGTTTGCCGATGCCACGAATGACCAAGAGATTTTTAATTCTGAAATCGTGAACAATTGGCTACCCGTTGACCAGTACGTGGGGGGCATTGAACACGCTATTTTACACTTATTATATTCTCGGTTTATTACGAAAGTGTTGCGGGATCGGGGGTTGATCAATTTTGGGGAGCCATTTCAACGGTTATTAACTCAAGGGATGGTGCAGGGATTAACCTACAAAAACGTGCAAACCGGCAAGTATCTAACCGCCGACCAAGTGATTCAGATCAACGGTGAATATCGGGATAAGGAAACCAACGCACCCGTAGCCCTATTCTATGAAAAAATGTCCAAGTCCAAATACAACGGCGTTGATCCCGAACAGGTTTTAGAAAAATACGGTGCCGATACGGCTCGGATGTTTATCTTATTCAAAGCTCCTCCAGAAAAAGATTTAGAATGGGATGATGCCGATGTTGAGGGGCAATTTCGGTTTTTGCATCGGGTGTGGCGATTGGTACAAAAATATCAAACACAACCTCCGCAAAAGGCAAGTGAACCAACTCCCAATGAACGCAATTTACGGCGAGTGATTCACCAGACCATCCAAGCTGTGACCGCCGACACGACCGGGGAATATCAGTTTAATACCGCCATTGCCGGCCTGATGAAACTCACCAATGAATTGACCGATTATAGTGGTACGAACTCAGGAATCGTGGATGAAGGAGTGCGGATTTTGCTGGTTTTACTGGCTCCCTTTGCCCCGCATATCACCGAAGAATTGTGGCATCAATTGGGGCATAACCATTCCATTCATCAGGAACCCTGGCCGCAGGTGGATGCAACGGCGTTAATCGTAGATGAAATTCCCTTGGTGATTCAAGTTATGGGCAAAACCCGGGGAACCATTTCTGTGCCCAGTCAAGCCGACCAAGCCACCTTAGAAGCCCTTGCCAAAGCCTCCGATGTGGGTCAGCGTTATTTGCAAAATCAAACAATCAAAAAAGTCATCTATGTTCCCGGTAAACTCCTTAATTTTGTGCTGGAATCTTAGCCCCAAACGACCCAGTATGAATTTTTGTAAACATCTCAGCACTATTGTTAAATTTAGCAGGATTTCATCACAAAAAGCCACCAATACAAAAGGGGGGAATTAGGCTAGAAAATAGAGGCGTGCGATTGATGTTATGAACACGGCAGAATTGTTAGTCCATTGCTTGGAAAACGAGGGAGTAGAATACATTTTTGGTCTCCCCGGCGAAGAGAATTTAGACCTGTTGGAAGCGATTAGTCAATCGTCAATTCAATTTATTACCACGCGCCATGAACAGGGGGCGGCATTTATGGCCGATGTGTATGGCCGGTTGACGGGACGAGCGGGGGTGTGTTTGTCCACCTTGGGGCCGGGGGCGACCAACCTGATGACGGGGGTCGCAGATGCCAATTTGGACGGAGCGCCGTTAGTGGCGATTACCGGGCAGGTGGGTACGGATCGGATGCACATTGAATCCCACCAATATCTGGATTTAGTCGCCATGTTTGCGCCGGTGACCAAGTGGAATGCCCAAATTGTGCGACCCAGTATTACGCCGGAAATTGTCCGTAAAGCCTTCAAAATTGCCCAGCAGGAAAAACCGGGTGCCGTGCATATTGATTTACCGGAAAATATTGCCGCTATGCCTGCGGCTGGTCATGCCTTGAAACAGGATCGCAAAGAGAAAGTTTATGCCTCATTCAAAAGTATTGAACTGGCGGCGCAAGCGATTCAAAATGCCCATAATCCTTTAATTTTAGTGGGGAATGGTGCCATTAGAAATCATGCCCACGAAGCCCTGACCGAATTTGCGGAACGATTAAACATTCCGGTGGCCAATAGTTTCATGGGCAAAGGGGTGATTCCCTACACCCATCCCCTCGCCTTGTGGAGTGTGGGGTTACAACTGCGGGATCACATTAACTGTGCTTTGGAGCATACGGATTTAATTATTGCCGTTGGCTATGATTTAGTCGAATATTCTCCCAAAAAATGGAATCCCCAAGGCACAATACCCATCATTCATATTGGGCAAAATGCGGCAGAAATTGATAGCAGTTATATCCCGATTGTAGAGGTGGTTGGGGATATTTCTGATTCGCTCAAAGAAATTCTCAAACGCACCAATCGGGACGGCAAACCGGAGCCCTATGCGCTGCAATTTCGGGATGGCATTCGTGCCGATTATGAACGCTACGCCCACGATGAGAGCTTTCCCATTAAACCGCAGAAACTCATTTATGACCTGCGGCAAGTGATGGGGGCGGACGATATTGTGATTAGTGATGTGGGTGCTCACAAGATGTGGATGGCGCGTCATTATCACTGCTTGAAACCCAATACCTGTTTGATTTCCAATGGGTTTGCGGCGATGGGGATTGCCGTACCGGGGGGGATTGCGGCTAAATTAGTGGCTCCGGATCGGCGGGTCGTAGCCGTTACTGGGGATGGCGGGTTTATGATGAACTGTCAGGAATTGGAAACAGCGTTACGTGCCAAAACTCCCTTTGTGACGATTATTTTTAACGATGGGGGCTATGGCTTGATTGAGTGGAAACAACATCAGCATTACGGTCACAGCCAATACATCCAATTTGGTAATCCAGATTTTGTGAAACTGGCCGAAAGTATGGGCTTAAAAGGCTATCGTCTGGAAAAAACCGAAGACTTTATTCCCATACTCAAAATGGCTCTGGAACAACCCGTGCCCAGCGTGATTGATTGCCCGGTGGACTATCGGGAAAATTTACGATTTACCCAACGAGCCGGGGATTTGGTCTGTCGTATTTGACCTATATAGCAATCCCTTTTGAATTGGCAACAAGGGTCGCAGGGGTATTGCCCGCGTATTTGGTTCTTTCTTTCTTCTTTGTTCTCGAATCTTTTAGGATTGCTATAGCAGTCCTTTTTGCGTGTGAAACAAGGGTTGCAGGGCGTAGCCCCGTTTTGGTTTTTTGCCCTCTCCCGTGATGGGAAAAGGGCAGGCGGGAACGAGGCATCACTGCTGTTGTGATCTCATTTTTGCATGTGAAACAAGGGTTGCAGGGCGTAGCCCCGTTTTGGTTTTTTGCCCTCTCCCGTGATGGGAAAAGGGCAGGCGGGAACGAGGCATCACTGCTGTTGTGATCTCATTTTTGCGTGTGAAAGACGGAAATC
>JAUQVQ010000025.1:0-10326 GCA_039794725.1 Gloeomargarita sp. HHBFW_bins_162 | reverse complement strand
GGGAGAGGGGCAGGGGGTGAGGGCAGACGGGAACGAGGCATCACTTCTGTTGTGGTCTCATTTATGATTGCTATATCAGGCAATTACAGTCTTTGATTGTGGGATATTTAGGGGCAGATGAAGAACCAGAGACGGGGGCGGCATCCCGGCGACTGCTCATCATGAATAATAGAGGTTCCCTGCATTTAAGCCGCTACAGAATCTCTTAGTTAGAATCCAGAGACTACGGAGAAGCAACATCAGGGAGTGTCCCCGGGCGACCGCTAATTAACTACGGGGGCTGCGTGTGACCCTTGTTGCCAAGCTATGGGTTTCCAATCCAAGTAGCGGCGAACGACAATAACCTCGGCAACCCAACCGACGTGAGTACCCTAAGGTGATTTTCAGTTTCGTTACATTTATTTAACTTTTGCAGAACTGCATGGAGAAACCATAGAAATCCTTAAACTTTCGCAACTGAGTGGGGACAGGTCGTTATAACCATAAAGTAGTTTTACTCAGTAACTGCCCATGATCGGTATCCCTGTTCAGCCTTCTCCATCCTCTGTGGGTTTGGTACCTCAAGTTCTGATCCGCCGATGCCTATGGTTTTTGGCCGGGGCGACCTGGGGGTTGATGGCGTTAGGCAGTGCCACGCGGGTAATGGAGGCGGGGTTGGCCTGTCCCGATTGGCCACTTTGTTTTGGGCAGGTGGTGCCCGCTCAGCAGATGGATTTGCAGGTGTTTTTGGAGTGGTTTCACCGGCTGGTGGCGGCAACGGTGGGGCTGGGAGTAGTTCTGTTGGTGGGGTTGACCTGGTGGTGGCGGACGCAATTGCCCCGCTGGGTGCCTTGGGGGGGTACGGCGGCTCTCGTTTTGGTGCTGTGGCAGGGGATTCTCGGTGGCCTGACGGTGACCCAACTGCTCCGGTTTGATATTGTGACGGCACACCTGGGAACGGGGTTGGCGTTTTTTAGTGTGTTGCTAACCCTGGCGGTTGCTCTGCTGGAATTACCCGCAGTACCCCAACCCATACCCAAGTATCTGCCTGGATTAGCGTTGGGAGCGGCTCTGGCAGTGTATGGACAAAGTCTTCTGGGAGGGCTGGTGGCCTCTCGGTGGGCGGCGCATCAGTGCTTTTTGGGGCGGGAACTCTGTCAGGTACTCCACTGGCATTTGCTGGGGCTGATTCCTGCCACTCTGTTGGCGTTAACGGTAGGTATTGTTGCTTTACGTCAAAAACGGCAGATTCCCTGGTTGGGACGCTTGGGGCATGGGGTGTTGACGGTATTGGCTCTGCAAATTGGCGTGGGGGTGGCGACCTATCAGTTGCGATTGCAAGTGGAGCCTCTAACCGTGACCCATCAGGCGGTTGGGGCGCTGTTGTTGGGAACGCTGGTGGTACTGACTGTATTATTACAACGTTTGACTGTTCAACCGGCTCAACCCACCGCTTAAGGAGTATTTATGCAGGTATCTGCACCGCAAACGGGAACATTTTTGGGGACGGTTCGGGACTATATCCAGCTCACCAAACCCCGGATTATTGTTCTCCTGCTGATGACAACGGCTGGGGCGATTTGGCTGGCCGCCCAGGGGGAACCGGATATTAACATTTTACTAACAACGTTACTCACAGGTACGTTGGCAGCCGGTTCAGCCAATACGATCAACTGTCTGTACGACCGGGACATTGACCAGGTCATGGTGCGAACCCAGAAGCGACCGATTCCGGCGGGGCGGATTACGCCGGGGCAGGCATTGGGGTTTGCGGTGACGTTGGCGGTGGCGGCGTTTATCCTGCAATCCTGGCAGGTAAATTTACTGAGTGCCTTGCTGGAGTGGGCGGGAATTTTCGTTTATGTGCTGGTTTACACCCATTGGCTGAAGCGTTCTAGTCCGCAAAATATCGTCATTGGGGGGGCGGCGGGGGCAATTCCGCCGTTGGTGGGGTGGGCCGCTGTGACGGGAACCTTGTCTCCCTGTGCTTGGATTCTGTTTGCGATTATTTTCATTTGGACGCCGCCGCATTTTTGGGCATTGGCGTTGATGATTCGGGAGGATTATGCCCAAGTAGGGGTGCCGATGTTGCCGGTGGTGGCGGGTTCGGAGCAAACGGCGCAACAAATTTTATTTTACACGTTGTTGTTAATTCCCACCAGTTTATTGCTGGTTTATCCCTGCGGTATTGTCGGGGGATTGTATGCGTTGATCGCTTTAGTTTTAGGGGGTATTTTCCTCTATAAAGTTTTTCAGTTATTTGCCCAACCACAGGAAGTTCAACTCGCCCGTTCAGTGTTTAAGTATTCGATTTTATATCTGATGTTGTTATCTCTGGGAATGGGATTAGACCGGTGGCCGTTGATGCATACCTGGCAGAATGTTTTGGTGCAAAAAGCGGCGCATTGGTGGGGGTAAATCTCGGTTAAACTAGAGATGTCCGTAAGCTGATGTCCCCATGACTGATAAGCCGCCTGTTATGCTACCTAAGCCATTTATTATGGCGTAGCTTGCAATCTACTATTACCTATTGAGGTTTGATATAATGGATTGAACCTAGGGTACCTCTATTTATGCAAACGGGTAGAGAATTTCTTAGTGAGAATGCAGAAATGACGGAGAACCAAAGGCGGGGCTGCGCCCCTGCGACCGCTCATTCACAATTTTTAGAAGTGCCCTCCATTTCGTTACCTTGTCCTAATGTTGTTTATGGGAGGAGGATGGACTCTCAACGCCTGGAATTGCTGATAAGCTCAAACACCTTGGAGCAACGCTCACTGGAGTCGTTGATCGGATGGAAGATCGCAAGCTCGCCTATCGGGAGCGCGCTCCTGATGATCGCCGGAGCATCCGTATTTGGTTAACCGAGGAGAGAGTTTCAAGTTAGTAATGATAACCGCCAATTACGCAGTAGATTAGACCTCTTGCGGGAGTGATTTATGCCTAGATATTCACATGGCTATAAGTTCCACAAAAACTGGGGGTTGACATTTTCTATTCAAACTGCATTCGAGACACATGCAAGAGGTCTATTGATGTTGCCATTTACCCTCAACTTAGCAAACAGAGCAATGGTACTATCCAACATCTGCAAAGACTTAGAGATAATCTTACTCCTGCTGCGAAAGCATCCTATAGCCTGCGTGGCATAGCCATGCCAATGTCTGTGATCTGAATTGTTACGTTCCATAGCGAAGCGTGTCCGCAGGACACTATTCTTCGTTTCTGTTTTTGTTGCCACATAATGAGCCGAGGGGTGTTGCGCTAATTCTTGGTCATAGACTTCATAATTATCAGTACAATAAAAAGTGGGCACCTCTATTTATTGAAGCCAAGGGAAAATTCTATTGTCAGAACGCCCGAATTACGGAGAACCAGAGGCCGGGGTTGCGCCCCTGCGACCGCTAACTATGAATTAATAGAGGTGCCCTAGAGTAAAACAGCCTCTAATTTCATCTAGAGAGGTTTACCTCGGTCGAGATTGGTTGTTGTAAATTTTTGCATTTATATCGTTGTTGTCCACGGATGAACCCGTTTTTGACTACCCAGGCATGGTTGCATTTGGGACGGTTTGGATGCATGGAACCAATTCTCAATTCGTATATACAAACTCATTGTATCATTCTTCGATTGAAACTCTCTGAAAAAGAATGGAGTGCATAGTGGAAGCGGATTATCTACAATAGAGCAATAGTTTAAACCCCTTTTACTGCATTAATATGCCAGTCACTAGCGAAGCTCTTAAGCAGGATCTCGATCAACTCACCACGGAGCAACTTCAACAAGTTGCTGACTTCATTGCTTTTCTTAAATTTCGGGATAAACGCCGTCGTATCGTTCTTGACACTGTTCAGTTAGTTGCCCTTGCAACTGAATTTGCTGAAGAAGATCGTTTTCTTGCGGAAGCTGGGATGGGCGATTATGCAGTGATGCTTGTCCAAGAAGATCAGCAATGACCGATCAGCTTAAACGAGGAGAAGTTTGGTTGGCAAACCTTGATCCTACTCAAGGTTCGGAGCAAGCGGGTGTTCGTCCTGTCATCATTTTTCAGAATGATATTTTTTCTCAGTTCTCAACAACAACGATTGCCATCCCTTTAACTACGAACCAGCGGCGTGCCTCATTACCAATTTGTATGTTGATCAAACAGGGAGATGGTGGATTGTCACAGGATTCAGTTGCATTGTGTTTTCAAATTCGAGTACTGGATAAAGCTCGATTAATTAGGAGGTTAGGTCAATTGAGTGCTGAAACAATTACTCAATTAGAAGAAGTAGTGTTGGTAACGTTAGGATACAAGGTATAGATGCAGAAGGTTGAGCCAGTAAGCGGCGTGGCATAACAACCCCAATGCACCCGACCGATCAGAGGCTGTCTGTGATTGTTCGAGGTTATCTGCGTCGGGTGATTGGGAAGGTTATCTTAGAAATGATTGCCGAAACCTTGGCGGAATTTCGCCAGGAAGTCAATAGCCGTTTAGAGAGAGTAGAAAACCGTTTAGACCAAGTCGAAAATCGTTTAGATAAACTAGAAAATGATTTTCAACAGTTTAAGGCGGTCAACGAAGCCTACCAAAAAACCGCGCACCGGATTGCCAATTGAACCTTTATGGTGATTGCGGCCTCGGCGGCTGTAATTGGTCTGGCTCCCCCTGTCAAAGTCCTGGCGGAGTGTGTATAGCAATCCCTTTTGAATTGGCAACAAGGGTCGCAGGGGCATTGCCTCCGTATTTGGTTCTTTCTCGCTTCGTTGTTCTCGAATCTTTTAGGATGGCTATATCCCGGCAAGGGTAATTAACCCATTGAGAGTTTGAGCGATTTTTCGGCAAGTTCAGTGGGAATAATGTACTGCTAACCCTTGGGGATCAAGACCACCCTGGGAACTTTTCTGATAAACTCTTAATGAAATGTAAAAAACCGATTTAGACATCTCATGAATATTTTGGTGGTTGGGGCAACGGGCACCTTGGGTCGGCAGGTGGTACGGCGGGCATTGCAGGAAGGACATCGGGTGCGGTGTTTGGTGCGGACGTTACCGAAAGCGACGTTTTTGCGGGAGTGGGGGGCGGAGTTGGTGCCGGGAAATCTCTGTCGCCCCGAAAGTTTAGCCGTTGCGCTGGAAGAAATGGAGGTGGTGGTGGATGCGGCGACGGCTCGCCCGACCGATGCGATTGGGATTCGGGAAGTGGATTGGCAGGGCAAAGTCAATCTGGTGCAGGCGATGGTGACGGCGGGAGTAAAACGTCTGCTCTTTTTTTCCATCCTGGGCTGTGAACGGTATCCCCACGTGCCGTTGATGAGTGTCAAGGCGGCGACGGAAGCGTTTTTGGTGGAATCGGGGCTGGATTACACGATTTTGGCACCGGCGGGTTTTTTTCAGGGGTTGATCGGCCAATTTGCCATTCCCATTTTAGAGGAGCAGTCGGTGTGGTTGACCGGAACGTCGTCAGCGGTGGCCTATATGGATACGCAGGATGTGGCGCGCTTGGCTTTACGTTGTCTGGACGTACCGGCGACGATTGGGCAAAAGTTACCGGTGGTGGGGGCAAAAGCCTGGACATCGGAGGAAATCATTGCCCTGTGTGAGCGCTTGAGCGGCAAAAATGCTCGGATTCTGCGGGTGCCTTTGGGGGTGTTGACGGCGACTCGCCAGGTTTTACGGGGGTTTCAGTGGACATGGAACATTGCGGATCGTCTGGCTTTTGCGGCTGTGTTAGCGGGTGGGGAAACCCTGACGGCAGAGATGGAGCCGGTGTATGCGCAACTGGGGTTATCCCCGACGGAAACGGGCACGTTGGAAAATTATTTGGCGGAGTATTTTGGGCGGATTTTGCAAAAACTCAAGGAACGCAATTATGAACTGGATCGGCAAAAACGCAAAGAGCAGGAAAAACGCAAGCGCCGTCGCCCCTTTAAAACGTCAGCGAAAACCGGAAGTTAGGCCGTTCATTTTATAATCACTTATTACAACCGGGCGGGTGGCCGTGGTGGGCAAAATCGGCATTATCTACAACGATGACAAACCGGAAGCGGAGCAGGCGGCTGGGGAGTTAGAAAAGTTATTGCGGCAGCGGGGGCGGCAGGTCTGTGTGGCCACCGGGGTAGGGGGGTTGCTGGGCTATGCCCAACCGGGAAGTCCCGTATGTCACACGCCGATTGAATGGTTAACACCGCCGGGGTTTGACCGGGATGTGGAATTGACGATTGTTTTGGGGGGGGATGGCACGGTGTTGTCCGCCAGCCGTCAGTGCGCCCCGCTGGGGATTCCCTTGTTAACGGTGAATACGGGGCATTTAGGGTTTTTGACGGAAACCTATTTGGAATCTCTGCCCGCCGCTTTGGATGCTGTTTTGAGCGGGGATTATCAGATTGAAGAACGTATTACCTTGGCCGTCTATGTTTGGGAAGGTGACACCCGGATATGGGAAGCTCTGGCGTTGAATGAGGTGGTTTTGCACCGGGAACCTCTCGCTAAACTCTGCCATTTTGAGGTGCAGGTGGGGCATCATGCGTTGGTGGATATTCCCGCCGATGGGGTCATTTTGTCCACGCCGACGGGTTCAACCGCCTATGCGCTCTCGGCGGGGGGGCCGGTGTTGTCGCCGGGGGTGGCGGCACTGCTGTTGATTCCGATTTGTCCCCATTCGTTGGCATCCCGTGCCCTTGTGTTTGATGACCGGGAACAGGTTCAGATTGTGGCAGCAAACCGCTCACGTTTGGTGTTGGTGGCGGATGGGAATGCCGGGTGTTATGTCCAGCCGGAAAATCACGTCACGATTCAGCGTTCGCCCTACGTGGCTCGGTTTGTGCGCCTGCGCCCCCCGGAATTTTTCCATCTGTTACGGCAAAAACTGGGTTGGGGTCTGCCCCATCAGGCGAAACCGAAAACTCCCTAGGCTTACTGCATCGCCCGGTTCAGCGTCTGATGCAATCGCTCCACCACCGGTACAACCGGAATGCTGGGGTCATTAAATACAGTTTGTGCCGTGAGCGGGGAACGACCGTAGAAGGCTTCCGTGCGATCCCGGTTAAAGGAAATGCGATTGCCCGACAACGTCACCCCGGCGAATAAGCCAGCACTGCGGGAATAGGCAAAAATGTCCGTATTACCAGGGCTATCCGTTGGCATCACCGCATTACTGCCCACCGGCCCAGCAGCCACCCCCACATCGCCCCCTAAGTTGACCGACTGACGCAAAAGACTGCGTACCGCCCGTTGGTTCATAAATACCAGGACAATGTCTGAGGATTTCGCTCCCGCTTGCAGACCAAAACTTCCCCCAGAGAGGCCGACGAAAATGGGGTTGCTCCAGCGGCCTTGGTCATCCTTGACCAGGATAATGCCAGAGCCACCGGTGCCCCCGAAAATAAACCCAGCCGTCGTCACATTGGGGATGATGGCGATGCCCTGAGCCTGACGTAGAATGTTGCTAGGAATGCGTTGGTTGGGGTTGGCCATAAACGAAGCAAACGTGTCGGCGGCATTTTGGATTTGTTCTTCCCCATCACTGGCCTGAGCAGGTACTGCCATCGTTATAACAACAGCCGGGATTAGACCCATCAGCATAGCGTAGCGACGCATTCTTTCACTCCCAATGTGTTTCCTAATAATTTACTACGACAAGGACGCAGAATGAGCCAACCTGAGTTCCCCGCAGGATCAGTTCACTCCGGTTGGGGTGGCTCGGTAGTCGCGTCATTCAGAGATTTTTAACCCGTACTCCACTATGGCAATCCCTTTTGAGTTTGGAATGACTCTACATTAGACCTTTTGTGTAAATGTTGGGAACCTCTATTTATTCAATCGGACAAAGAATCCCTTAGCGAGAATGCAGAGATTATGCAGAACCAGAGACGGGGGGTGCCCCCCTGCGACCGCTAATTTAATTGACGATTTTTAGAGGTGCTTTGTAGATATAGCAGTCCTTTTTGAATGTGAAACAAGGGTCGCAGGGCGTAGCCCCGTTTTGGTTTTCTCCCCTCTCCCTTGATGGGAGAGGGGCAGGGGGTGAGGGTGAATATGGCAACTTAGGAATTATGCAAGAGGTCTCAAGAATCCCTTAGTCAGAATCCAGAAATTATAGAGAACCAACGTCGGGGGGTGCCCCCTGCGAGCGCTAATTTAATTGACGATTTTTAGAGGTGCTTTGTAGATATAGCAGTCCTTTTTGAATGTGAAACAGGGGTCGCAGGGCGTAGCCCCGTTTGGGATTTTCTCCCCTCTCCCTTGATGGGAGAGGGGCAGGGGGTGAGGGTGAATATGACAACTTAAGAATTATGGAAGAGGTCTCAAGAATCCCTTAGTCACAATCCAGAAATTACGGAGGACTAGAGATGGGGGTTGCGCCCCGGCGACCGCTAATTGCCATTATTCCATCCACCTACGAAGCCATGACCCCGCTCATTAACTTCCACAATCCTACGCCAGTTAACACGGTTGCCGCCATTATGTTCGCCCAATGTTGGGGAAATTGCCGACCTGTATTTTGCCCCACCCATTGACCGAGAGAAATCGGTAGGATGCTAAATACAAACATCAACATGGTCATCCGTAAGGCTTCAAAACCGGCCAAACCAGCACCCACGCCGCCAGCGATATTGGTGACACTCAACCCCAAGCCCAAAGCCAATGCTTCCCGGCGGGGAACCCGCACTAACCCCCATTGAGAGATGGTTTCTTGGTGATCCGTTGGTTCCTTTTCTGGTTCCATCATGTAGGTTTCCACAATCGTTAAAATACCGAGAACGAGAAATACCAAACCACCAAGGAATTCCCCTACCTGTTCGCTTAAAAATTGCCGCAGATAGTCCCCCGCTAAAACAGAAACAAATGTAGCACTCCCATTGAGCGTAGCAATTATTAAATTGCTGACCAAATCAATCCGCCGCCGCTTGAGACCATAAGTCGTGCCGATAATCATGTTGTCAATATTGGTCGCAATCCCAAGGAGTAAGTAAGCAAAGACCTCATGCATAGCGTTATTCCTCGCACAAAAGTTTGAACACAGGGCAATATCCCATCAACTCCGATACATGAATCTGAGTTGGTTTTTGCAAAAATCTTTAGCATGAATATCAACCCAAATGTATATTACCCCCTCTTTTCAAAAAATACTACCCAGAAATTTTCTTGCCAATCTTCGATGTACACAGACCTACAAGACCATTAACCATGCTACTTTTGTACATAAAATATAATTACTAAAAGTTTCGGATTCATGCTCAAACCGTTTACTCAATTTCACCTTATATTCATTGCCGAAAGCCTGTAACATCAAGGACTTCTAAGTTTTTTAACAGTTTTGAATTCTTGAGAGTCCCATCACTTGTATGGCACCGGAACCCAATGCCTATGGACATAGAGATACCTGCCGTTGCTTGCCATAAAACGCTCATTCCGACCCTGCAAGTGCGCTATGATGAGAAAAATATAAACTTTTGTAACGAATATGCGAGTTGGGGTGATTGGGGCGGGGATTGGCGGCCTGACGGCTGGAGCTTTACTGGCACGGCGGGGCTTTGAGGTGGTGGTGTGGGAACAGGCGGCGCAGGTGGGGGGGTGTGCTTCAACGTTCCGGCGGCACGGGTTTATTTTCGATGTGGGGGCGACCCAGGTGGCGGGGTTGGAACCAGGGGGTATTCATCACGAGGTCTTTACAGAATTAGGTGTCCCGCTACCGTCGGCCTGTTGGTGTGACCCGGCCTGTGCGGTTTATTTACCCGGCGAGTCCGAGCCGGTGCGGGTGTGGCGTGACCCGCAAAAATGGCAGGCGGAGCGGCAGAGGCAATTTCCCGGCAGTGAACCGTTTTGGCAGTTAATGGATCGGTTATTCCGAGTAGGCTGGCAGTTTCAACACAGACAGCCGGTGATTCCCCCCCGGTCGCTGTGGGATTGGACGCAGTTATTACAATCGCTGGACATAGATACCTTGCTCATCAGTCCCCTTTCGCTTCTTACAGTGGGGCAAGTACTGCATTTGTTAGGACTTGGGCACGCTAGACGGTTAAAAACTTTTTTGGATATGCAGTTAAAACTTTATTCACAATGTAATGCGGATGAAACGGCTCTTTTATACGGGGCAACGGCACTAGGAATTGCTCATGCACCCCAGGGATTGCACCATTTATATGGCAGTATGCAGGTGTTGAGTCAGGGGTTACTCCAGGGTCTGCAACGGTGGGGCGGGCGCGTCCGGCGGCGGCATCGGGTGACAAAGATTACGGTTCACCATAACCGGGTGCAGGGGGTGTGGGTGACCAACCAACGGGGGGAACCTCAGTACGAGGCGGTGGATCATCTGGTGGCGAATGTGACGGCGGTGGATTTGGTGCGGTTGTTGGGGGAGGC
>JAUQVQ010000024.1:5671-10381 GCA_039794725.1 Gloeomargarita sp. HHBFW_bins_162 | reverse complement strand
CAGACCTGTTCAATGGTGGCCAGGTCAAGCGCTTGGGTAACGGTGACCATTTTGCCCTTGAGAAAGAGGGTTTTAATCACCTCGGTTTCGGGGACAGCCAACTGCTCCGCCAACTGTTGAACGGTTAGGCTCCCGGTCACTTCCAAAAATTCGGGTTTGGTCGGGGGGGTGTCCACCGCCTCACTAATGCGGTTCACCGGTTCACTGCGGCGAGGACGGTTAGCTTGCGGACGGTTGGGTTTGACCGTGGTGGGGGTACTGCTTTTGGGCTTGGGCGGGCGCATGAGGTACACACTCGCAGTACTGTTGGCACCGTCGCTGGCTTCCGAGTGAGTGGATTCCAATTCCAGAAAGTCCAGGTCTTCGTCCTCGTCCAAATCCCGCCCCCGGTGCCGCCGTTTGCCTTTGGGACTGTTGAGTTTACTCAGCCGTTCTTCGTCCGCCAGTTCTTGTTCCCGGCTTTTTCGTTTGGTGGGGGCTTTGCTGTCGGGTTTGGCCTTGGGGGGGAAGAGAACCACTTCCACCGTGCTGGGTTCGGGCGGAAGTTCGGGACGGGGGCGGGGAGTTTTCAGGGCGGGAACAGCCGGTTCCGGCGGGGGTGCAGGGGTCACGGTTGGCCGCCGGGGGGTGGCGGGGGTGGTACGGGAAACTGGAGCCTCCGGGGAACGCAGGGTGGGGCGTTGGGGACGCTGTTCTGGCCGTTGGGGGGGCTGGGGACGCGCAGATGGGTGTGGCCGGGGGGGGTCACGGCGCACGGGGGCTTCCGGCTTACTGGCAGTCTCGGTTTCGGGGGTTTGCCGGTAGGTGTAACTGCGAATTTGCAATTCTTTATTTTTGGGAGCCGGGGCTTCTTTGGATTTGGGACTGTGGGGGCGAGCTTCACTCCGAGGAATGGGGCGGGGGGGGCTAGGGCGATTTTGCACGGCTTGCCGAATCCGTTCTGCCTCTTCTTCGGTAATGGTACTGCTACAGGTTTTGTAACTCACGTTTAAGCGGTCACACAATTCCAGCACCGATTTGTTATCCAAATTCAGGTCACGGGAAAGGTCATAAATGCGGACACGGTCGTTGCTCATGCGGGGTAATCGGCTCAGGAAATGGATTTGGAATAATGGGAGATGAAAAACTCCGATATACTGTCTATTCTAAATCCTGATTGCCCGATGCAGTCACCCCCTTTGCAATGGTATCCCGGCCACATGGCACGGGCGGTCAAGACCTTAAGGGCGCATTTGCAGCGGGTGGATGTGGTGATTGAAGTGCGGGACGCCCGCATTCCCTACAGTAGTACCCATCCGTTGTTGGCAACCCTCGCCCCTACAGGAATCATTGTCCTCAACCGCCGGGATCAGATTCCTGCCCAGGTGGGACGGGATTGGGTCACCCATTTACACACGGCAGACCGCCCCGTAATTTTAACCGAAGCTCGCCAGGGGCAAGGGTTAACCCAACTGCGACAGGCGTTGGCACAGGTGGGGTTTCGGGTCAACGAACGGCGGCAACAGCGGGGGATGTTACCCCGAGCGGTGCGGGTGGCGGTGGTGGGCTGTCCCAATGTCGGGAAATCGGCCTTAATCAATCGCTTGTTAGGGCGGCGGGTCGCCAACAGTGCGCCCAAAGCGGGCGTCACCCGGCAATGTCAATGGGTGCGGTTGGGGGGCGATTTGGAACTCTTGGACACGCCGGGGATTTTGCCCCCCCGTTTGGAGGATCAACAAGCGGCTATTCATCTCGCCATTTGCGATGACATCAGTGAAGCCGTGTACGACCCTTATTTAATCGGGTTAGCCCTACTGGCACGGCTATGGGAATTACCCCCTGACGCACGTCAGCCCCCGGATGGCTTAGAAAAACGTTATCAACTTTCTCCCCAAAATTACACGCCGGAGGGTTATTTAGCGGCTTTAGCTGAGCAAAAATGCGGTGGTAATCTCAATCGCAGTGCCCAGATGGTTCTCAATGATTTTCGTAAAGGCGTATTCGGGCAAGTTGCCCTAGAATTGCCAGGGATATAAGGGCACCTCATAAATTTATCCAAATGACCAGAGAATTTCTGAGTGAGAATCCAGAAATTACGCAGAACCAGAGACGGGGGATGCCCCCCTGCGACCGCTAATCACCAATTATTTTTTTATTTAAGCGAGCTATAGTAATCCCTTTTGAGTTTGCAACAAGGGTCGCAGGGCGTAGCCCCGTTTTGGTTTTCTCCCCTCTCCCTTGATGGGAGAGGGGCAGGGGGTGAGGGCAGACGGGAACGAGCCATCACTTCTGTTGTGATCTCATTTATGATTGCTATAACCATCTCCTAACTGGAATCCAGAGATTACAGAGAACCAGAGACGGGGAGTGCCCCTCTGCGACTGCTATAGCAGTCCTCTTTGAATATGAAACAAGGGTCGCAGGGCATAGCCCCGTTTTAGTTTTCTCCCCTCTCCCTTGATGGGTGAGGGCAGACCTGAACGAAGCATTACTTCTGTTGCGATTTCATTTATGGTTGACATAACCATCTTGTAACTGGAATCCAGAGATTACGGAGAACCAGAGACGGGGAGTGCCCCTCTGCGACTGCTATAGCAGTCCTCTTTGAATATGAAACAAGGGTCGCAGGGCATAGCCCCGTTTTGGTTTTCTCCCCTCTCCCTTGATGGGAGAGGGGCAGGGGGTGAGGGCAGACGGGAACGAGCCATCACTTCTGTTGTGATCTCATTTATGATTGCTATTATGATTGCTATATTTATTGAAGCTAAGGCAAAATTCTCTGGCCAAGATGCCCGAATTACGCAGAACTAGAGACGGGGAGTGCCCCCCTGCGACTGCTGACCGGCAATGGTTAGAGGTACCTTACCTTATAGGTAGCCTAAAGTACACCACAATTTTTACTCAAACAAAACCATTGGTCCCTGGGGATCACCGCTCATAAATTGAATAATGTAGGGGTTATCGGTGGTATCTAATTCCTGCACCTTACCCTGCCATTGAATCTGACCGTCGTACAGTAATAAAATCCGGTCGGTACTCCGGCGAATTGTACTTTCTTGATGGGTAACAACCACATAGGTGGCCGAATGTTGCACCTCTTTTTGTAAATGACGCATTAAGTCTTCAATCACCCGTGAGGCGATGGGGTCAAGTCCTGCCGTTGGTTCATCGTAGAGCAAAATATCCAAATCATCCTGTTCATCTTCTGGGTCTTCGATGATCGCTCGTGCTAGGGCAACCCGGCGGCGCATCCCCCCCGATAATTCCGCTGGATACCGATCCCCGATGCCTTTTAAGCCCACCCGTTCCAAACTTTTGTCTACTAATTCCCGCACCCGTTCTGGGGGTAAATGACTGTGTTCGGATAACAAAAAACCCACATTTTCGGCAACCGTAAGGGAATCAAAAAGAGCCGCATTTTGAAACACCATGCCAATATGAGCTTTGCTGATTTCGCCTTCGCCGACGAGTACCTGGGGTTTGCCCTGCACCCACACTTCCCCCGCATCGGGTGCGATTAAGCCCGCAATTAACCGCAGAGTTGTGGATTTACCCGCCCCCGACGGCCCGATAATTCCCACTGCTTCCCCTGGGTAAATCGCAAAATTAACCCCGTTGAGGATGGTTCGCCCCCCTAACTGTTTGTAAACATCTCGAAATTCGATGATCGGTTGGTGCATGAAGACGGAAGATGGGCGGGCATTTTTTCACACTATAACGGCTTCGGGTTATTCCTGCCAAAGGGCAATTCCTCCCAATAAACCCGCCAGATTGGGCACAATCTGCACCCAGGGGGGTAGGGCAAAATTAATATGCTTGGCATTGCCGCCGCCGAGGTAAAGTTGGTCAGCATGAAACAAATTTTGCCACTGGGTCAAGGCTTTTGTCACCCGTCGGTTCCATTTTTTTACCCCATCCCGTTTGAGGGCGGCTAACCCCAAACTTTGTTCATAGGTTAGGTCTTTACGAAAGGGGTGATGTCCCAGTTCCAAATTGGGCACCAATTTTCCTTGGGTAAACAACGCTGAACCCACGCCCGTTCCCAAAGTAATGACCAATTCCACCCCCTGCCCCTGAATGGCTCCATACCCTTGCACATCGGCATCGTTAATCACCCGCACCGGTGCCTGCAAACGTTCTACCAGTAATTCTTGTAAATTCACGCCCGCCCAGTCGGGATGGAGATTGACCGCTGTTGCGATAATCCCTTGGCGCACAACGCCTGGAAATCCTACTGATACTCGGTCGTAGGTTTTTCCTTTGGCTAGGGTATCAATAATTTCTAAGATGGGTTGGGGTTGCGCGGGACGAGGGGTGGCCTGCCGTTCTCTGGGTGAAATGGGTTTCCCGTTGGTATCGAGAACCAGGGCTTTGATGCCACTACCACCAATGTCAATAGCGAGGGTGTAAGGGGACATAAAAAATAAATCAATCAGGACTGAATGATTATCGCCTAAACGGGTAACAAAATTTTATCCTGGTGGCTTAATTTAGGGTTATTTTAATGTTCCCAAATGTCTGTAGCAATCCTAGAAAATTTAGAAAATTTAAGAATAAAGGAAAAGGAATTAAAGAGAACCAGAGACGGGGGCTACGCCCCTGCGACCGCTCATTGCCAATTTTTAGAGGTGCCCTCAGTTGAAATCCAGAGATCACAGAGAACCAGAGACGGGGGCTACGCCCCTGCGACTGCCAATGATGAATTAATAGAAGTTCCCTCAATTTATTTTA
>JAUQVQ010000024.1:0-5571 GCA_039794725.1 Gloeomargarita sp. HHBFW_bins_162 | reverse complement strand
ACCGCTCATTGCCAATTTTTAGAGGTGCCCTCAGTTGAAATCCAGAGATCACAGAGAACCAGAGACGGGGGCTACGCCCCTGCGACTGCCAATGATGAATTAATAGAAGTTCCCTCAATTTATTTTATTCAATCAAGAAAAATCTCTCAGGGGAACCTCTATTTATTCAATCGGACAACGAATCGCTTAGCCGGAATCGAGAGATTAAGTAGAACCAACGGCGGGGGGTGTCCCCCTGCGACCGCTCATTGCCAATTTTTAGAGGTGCCCTCAGTTGAAATCCAGAGATCACAGAGAACCAGAGACGGGGGCTACGCCCCTGCGACTGCCAATGATGAATTAATAGAAGTTCCCTCAATTTATTTTAGGGAACCTCTATTTATTCAATCGGACAAAGAATCCCTTAGCAAGAATCCAGAGATGACGGGGAACCAGAGACGGGGGCTGCGCCCCTGCGACCGCTAATCACCAAGCTAATCACCAATTTTTAGAGGTTCCCTTTATTCAATCAAGAAAAAATCTCTCAGGGGAACCTCTATTTATTCAATCGGACAACGAATCGCTTAGCCGGAATCGAGAGATTAAGTAGAACCAACGGCGGGGGGTGTCCCCCTGCGACCGCTCATTACCAATTTTTAGAGGTGCTCTCAGTTGAAATCCAGAGATCACAGAGAACTGGAGACGGGGGCTACGCCCCTGCGACCGCTAATGATGAATTAATAGAAGTTCCCTCAATTTATTTTATTCAATCAAGAAAAAATCTCTCAGGGGAACCGCTATTTATTCAATCGGACAACGAATCGCTTAGCCGGAATCGAGAGATTAAGTAGAACCAACGGCGGGGGGTCTCCCCCTGCGACCGCTCATTGCCAATTTTTAGAGGTGCCCTCAGTTGAAATCCAGAGATCACAGAGAACTAGAGACGGGGGCTACGCCCCCGCGACTGCTAATGATGAATTAATAGAGGTTCCGTTAAGTTTTTTTTGATTTTCTCAGAGCTAGAATATCATTTCTAGCTCCTTTTTTCTACCTTTTTCCTAACATTCAACACTTCTGACCCCTACGACCTTAGTTCTAAATTTAAAAGGGATTACTATGTCGTATCTGGAGGAAACAGCGTGTACACTATAAAGCAAGTTCACTGGCATTGAACTGACATGGTTGATACAATGCGGCGGTGGCTTTTCCCGTTTGCTGACCCGGAAGTGTCCGCTTGGTCGGTATCGGCGCGTTGGTTGCAGCGATTGACGTTTCTTTGGTTGGCCGTGGGATTGGTGGTGCTGTTTTCGGCATCACTGCCGGTTAGTTTGGCGCAACATGGGGATGGATTTTATTACATTAAACGGCAGGTGGCCTGGGCGGTGTTGGGGGTGTTGGGCTACGGGGCGATGTTACGCATACCCTTGAAATGGTGGTGGCAGGGAGCAGGGCCAGGGTTATTACTTTGTTTGGTGCTGATGGGGTTGACCTTGTCGCACGGGACGGAGGTGAATGAGGCGAGTCGCTGGTTGGCGTTAGGGCCGTTGTTGATTCAACCGTCGGAGTTGGTCAAACCGTTTTTGATCGTGCAGAGCAGTCGGTTGTTTGCGAATTGGTTTCATTTGTCGTGGGTGACACGCTGTTTGTGGCTGGGGGTGTTTGGGTTGGTGGTGGGGATGATTTTGCTCCAGCCGAATTTGAGTATGGCGGGGCTGACGGGAATGACGTTGTGGGTGTTGGCGTTGGTGGGGGGGTTGCCCTGGTTTTACCTGATTCTCACGGCGTTGGTGGGGGTGGGGACGGCTGGGATTAGTTTGCTGTTGAAAGATTATCAGCGGCGGCGGGTGGTGTCGTTTCTCAATCCCTGGGCAGACCCGTTGGGGCATGGTTATCAGTTGGTGCAAAGTCTGCTGGCGGTGGGGTCGGGGGGCATTTGGGGGACGGGGCTGGGGTTGTCGCAGCAAAAGTTATTTTTCCTGCCGATTCAGCATACGGATTTTATTTTTGCGGTGTTTGCGGAGGAGTTGGGGTTGGTGGGGAGTTTGCTGTTTTTAATTTTTTTGCTGGTTTATGCAAGTTTCGGTCTGCGGGTGGCGATGGGGGCGGAAGCACAGCCGGGACTGCGGTTGGTGGCGTTGGGGGCGACGGTGCTGTTGGTGGGGCAGTCTTTGCTCAATATCGGGGTGGCGACGGGGGTTTTGCCGACGACTGGATTACCGTTGCCGTTTTTTAGTTATGGGGGTAATTCGCTGTTGGCGAGTTTTCTGCTGGCGGGGCTGTTGGTGCGGGTGGCACGGGAAACCCACAAAGGGACGGTGATTCCTTGGCCGCAGGGGTGACCCTCTATACTAAAAGCAGGGAGGGGGAGGTGGCATGACCCCAAAATTCCAGAAGAAACATCTCCGGCGGCGCACGGTGTTGTCGTTGGGGATTATGGCGGCGGGGTTGGCGGTGGGACTGGCGCCGTTACCGGGGGAGCGGCGTACATTGGTGGTGGTGGCGGGCACGGAATTGCGGCAGAGTTTAGAAGCCTTGAAACCCCGTTTTGAACAGGCGCAACCGGGAATTACCTTAGACTTGCATTTCCAAGGTTCTTCAGAATTGGCAAGGAATTATTTAGATGACAAATTTTCAGAATTTACCCCGACGATTTTGATTCCGGCGAATCAAGAGATTTTAGAAAAACTGGCTCAGGATTGGCGGGTACGGGAGAACAGTGAACCGTTTTATGGGGAGCCGCAACCTCTGGCGAAGACGTTGATGGTGGGGATTGCCTGGCCGGAGCGGGGGAAGGTGTTGTTTCCGCAGGGGCGGTTTGACTGGAATCGGCTGGAACAGGCGCTACGGGGGCGGCAATGGGCGGCGATTGGGGGGCAAGCCAATTGGGGGAGTTTTGATTTTCGCATGACTGACCCCCTGCGCTCGAATAGTGGGCAGTTAACTCTGACCCTCTGGGCACGGCACGTCCTGGGGGAGGAGTTGACGGTTAGCAATCTTAATAGCGAAGCGATTACCCGGCTGTTTCGCTTAATCCATGAGTCGGTGTATCGTCCCCCCCGTTCAACGGATATTCTTTTGCAAGAATTTATCTCCCAAGGGGCGAATGAAGGGGATGTGGCGGTGGTGTACGAAAGTATTGCCCTGAGTCGGTGGCCGCAGGCGCAGGTTTCCCAGCCCCCGGGTTATCGAATTTATTACCTAAGTCCGACGGTAGAGACGGTTTCCACAGCCGCTATCGTGAAACGCAATGTGTCCCCCTCTCTCGCACGCACGGCGCAACGGTTCTTGGATTTTGTCACGGCTGTGGAGCAGCAAAAAATTTTGGTGCAACAGGGGTTTCGCCCGGTGATTAACCTGGATTTGGCAACCGTACCGGCGAGTCCCTGGGGACAGGGGATTCCGGGGGTGGAGGTGGCTCCGGCGGTGCAACCATTACCCATGCCGAAGGTGGAAATCCTCACGGAGATTCAAAAACAATGGCAACGGGCGGCATTGGGATAAACCGGTGAAGTTGCGGGACTGGCGGGCGGGGGTGGCCGTCGGGGTGGTCACGCTGGGGGTGGTACTCCTGGATGCGGTAGGGGGACTGACGGGGTTCGAGTTGCGAGCTTATGACCAATTCCTCCGCTGGCAGAGGGGCACCGGTCGGGAAGAACCGGTGGTGGTGGTTACCATTGCGCCAGCGGATTTGGCAGGACGGGAACGGATTACGGATCAGGAATTGCATAATCTTTTGCAAAAGCTCATCGCTGAACGGGTGGCGGTGGTGGGGGTGGACGTGATCCGGGATGTGCCGGTGGGGGGTGGGGTGGCCGGCCAAAAAGAATTGGTGCAGTTGGTGAACCGCCAGATGGATGCCCCTCAAAGCCATCTGATTCTCACCTGTTTATTGCCTGAGGGGAATCAAACCGGGGTGTTGCCGCCGCCGGGATTGCGGGATGAAGTGCGGGTGGTGGGCTTTGCCGATGTGTTGCCGGATGGGGATCAGGTGGTGCGGCGGAGTTTGCTGTTTGCCCAAGCTCCGGAAGAAGCGGCGGGTCGCAAAACCTGTCAAGCTCGCTATTCGTTGGGATTTTTGAGTGCTCTGACTTATTTAACCCAACAGGGGTATGACCTCAGCACTACACCCCAGGGGGAGTTCCGGATTCATCAGCGGGTGATCGGGCGGTTGTCCCCGCACGCCGGGGCGTACCGAGGGTTGGATACGGCGGGGTATCAGGTGTTTTTGCGCTATCGTCCCACGCTGACCCCGACCGTAACGATGTCCCAAGTCATGCAGGGAAAATCGCCGGTGCCGTTGCGGAATCGGTTGGTGCTGGTGGGGTATGCTGAAGGGTCAGCCAAGCCGGTGATGACGCCTTTGGGGACACTGCCTTCGGTGGAATTTCATGCCCAAAGTGCCGCTCAAATCCTGCGGGTGGCCTTAACTAAAGAATCTCTGTGGTGGTGGTGGCCACGCTGGGCGCAGGGGCTGTGGGTGCTGTTTTGGAGTGGAGTGGGAGCCGTAATGGGTTGGCGGGCACAACGGCGGTGGGATGTCGGTTTACTCTTGGCACCCCTAATCTTGTTTCTAGTGGCTGGAGGCGCAAGTCTCGTCGGGGGATGGGTACCGTTGGTCGCACCTGGATTGGCCTGGTTCAGCACCGGGGTGTGGGTGTGGGTGTGGTTGCCCCGACCCTTGGCGGTTTTGCGTTCCCAACTCACCCGCACCATTCCCCATCGGCAAACCCTCGACCCGAAAGGCCGCTACGGGATTGAAACCTGTTTGAGTCAAGATAGCTTGGGGTGGATTTATGAGGCTAAGGATCAGCACGTGGGCAAAACGGTGGTGGTGCGGGTGTTGAAACTGATTCCCTCACCGCAACGCCGGGGAGAACTGCGGCAGACTTTTGTCGCCCAAGTAGAACGGTATGTGGCGTTGGATAACCTGCATCTAATCCAGATTTTGGATTTTGGGCTGACCAAAGAGGGGTTTCCGTTTTATGTGCGGGAGTATCTGCCGGGGAGTAGTTTGCGGCAACGACTACGACAACAGACGCAATTTTCCCCTCTCCAAGCGGTATATCTGGTGCGGCAAATCTGTAACGGGTTGGAACCGGCCCATAAGCAAAATTGGGCGCATCAAGACCTGAAACCGGAAACGATTTTTTTGATTCCCACAGGAGCTAAACCCCCAATGGACGAACTGGTGAAAATTCTGGATTTTGGGTTAACCCAATGGATTAACGACAGCACCGCCAATACGACCATTGCCACCAACACCAGTAGTTTGCCCTACACGGCTCCCGAATTATTTTTGGGGGTTACCGCCCAACCCAGTGCCGATGTGTATAGTTTAGGGATTCTCTTGTACCGGCTCATCAGCGGCCATTACCCCTTCCCGTTGACGGATACATCGCCGTTTTCGGAGTGGTCGCACGCCCATCAACATCTCACGCCCACGCCCCTGCCATCCACAAGTACCCAGGGATTGCAACCGATTCTCAACCGATGTCTCGCCAAAAATCCCCAGGAACGCTACTCCAATGCCACTGATCTGGATCAAGCATTACGGGAGTGGCAAGCCCAGCAGTCCGTTTAGAAGCGCAGTAA
>JAUQVQ010000023.1:0-10554 GCA_039794725.1 Gloeomargarita sp. HHBFW_bins_162 | reverse complement strand
AAGAGGGAACCTCTATTAATTAGTAATTAGCGGTCGCAGGGGGGCACCCCCCGTCTCTGGTTCTTCGTAATTCGGGCATTCTGGCAAGAGGGAACCTCTATTAATTAGTAATTAGCGGTCGCAGGGGCGTAGCCCCCGTCTCTGGTTCTCCGTAATTCGGGCATTCTGGCAAGAGGGAACCTCTATTAATTAGTAATTAGCGGTCGCAGGGGGGCACCCCCCGTCTCTGGTTCTCCGTAATCTCTAGATTCCAGTTAAGAGATTCTTGGCTCGCTTGAATAAATAGAGGTGCCCTAGAGCAATCGAAGCATTGGCTCAATCACATCCCAATCGGTTCAGGATTTTTCTAACCATTCCCATTCGCTAAACATTGCCGCCTGTCCCTGCATGACTCCCCGTTCATCTCGAAGATTCCATAAAATGGCCTTACGAATGTAAAACCTTCTGCCCTGACGAGTGATGCGAATGCCCTCGTAATTTTGCGCCCAGCCCTGTTGGTGGACTTGCTGTAAAAAATGCTGGCGTTCCGGTTGCACTTCTGGCTCCGCCGACAGCCGCGAAGGGACGCCAATAAATTGCTCCCAAGTGGTTTCCCATAAATCCAAAGCCATTTGATTGGCATAGTTAAACTGGGGGTCACTCTGGGTATTGTGGGATAAAATCACTTTGGGAGCATAAAATAATTGCTTTGCCAGTGACTCAGAATCACCTGTTTTTGTAATTAATTCTTGCCCGGTCCAATAATAAAAACTATGAACTAAAAGGGCACTGTGTTTTTGCACCCATTGATCCTGCCAGGGAGATGACATGAGGGTACCTCTATTTAGAGTTTTTCAAACAACTTGGAGACACCGGCTACCAATCAATATAGCAGTCCTTTTTGCATGTGAAACAAGGGTCGCAGGGCATAGCCCCGTTTTGATTTCCTCCCCTCTCCCATTCTGGGAGAGGGGTCGGGGGTGAATATAATCATGCAAGAGGTCTAATACTGGGCACCTCTAAAAATTGGTGATTAGCGGTCGCAGGGGGGCACCCCCCGTCTCTGGTTTTCCGTAATTTCTGGATTCTAACCGAGAGATTCTTTTCCCGATTGAATAAATAGAGGTGCCCTACTGATGGAAACAGTCTCACACTCTATAGAGCCTATTTGATTACCTCTAAAAATTGCCAATGAGGGGTCGTAGGGGCGCAGCCTCCGTCTCTGGTTCTCCGTAATTTGGGCATTCTGGCCATCGGACTTCTCCTGACGCTCAATCAATAGAAGTGCCCTAATACTCATCAGCCTGACACAACATTAGATGTCAAATGGGTTCTATAGCATGTTCGAGGTAGCTGTAGTAGTCTTTTTTGCGCTGGAAACCAGACTTGCAGGGGCACCGCTGACGGTTTTCTGTGTCCATTACTCCTGCACTTGCCAAATGATGACTTGGTTATCCCAGCCCCCCGAAACAATTAGGCGACCTTTGGGGGCAATGGCTAGAGTTTTCACCGCTTCCTCATGCCCTTTGAGAACTTGTAACTCATTCCCATTGGCCGGGTTCCATAGGGTAATGACAGAGCTATGGGGAGGGCTTGTGGCCGTGCCACTGATGAGAATGGCATTATCGGCACTAAAAGCCAACGAGTAAACGATGCCTGGTGCCCGTAGCGTTCTTAACCATGCCCCATTACTCATGTTCCACAGGGATATTTTGCCGTCCCCACCCCCACTGGCCAGTACCTGACCATCGGGACGAAAGGCCAAAGACCAAATCCCGTGCCGTAAGTCATTGCGGGTGAGGCTGTACTTGTGGGTGCGATTGGGGACATCCCAGACTTGGACTACTTGCTGATTCTGATTGCCCACAGCCACAAGACTGCCATCGGGGCTGACCGCGAGGGCATCAATTTTGCCGAAGTCCGGTAGTTCCTGGATAAACTGAGCCGTTGGCGTTTCCTGAGTTAAATCCCAGAGATGGAGGGCACCGTTGGCATCCCCTACGGCCAAAAAACGCCCGCTCGGATTGGTCGCCATAGCGGTAATTACCCCCCGAAGGGCACCCAGCGGTTCTAAGCGACGGCCATCGCTCACGGACCAAAGTTCCAGGTTACTGCGGTCAAAGGTTGCCAGTTGTTGCCCATTGCGCAGAAAGGTTACGCCCATCACCGGTATCCCCGTGCGGCGCAGGAAACGTTCCGATTGCCCCTCTGGTAATGACCACAAACTGATACTGCCGTCGCTACTGCCGATTGCCAGTTGATTCCCTTGGGGATTAATTGCCACCGCATTGATGTAGCTGGTGAAGTCCTTGAGGGTCTTGGTTCGTTGAAATTGGGGTAAGGCCGGTTGCGTCTTGACGTAGAGAGGATTATCCCGCTGGGCGGTTTCTTGCCACCATAACCAGCCCCCCCCGGCCAGCATAATGAGTCCCCCGGCTAACCCTGCCAGCAACAGAGGCAACGGGATGGATCGGGAAGGAACCGGCGGGTGCTGGACAGGGGCAGGCGGTGGGATGGGTTTGGGTCGTCCCTGGGTCACGGGGTCAATTGTTGTCGTGTGGGCTCGCCGTCCCTGGGTGATGGGTTCAAGGGTTGTCGTTTGGCCTCGCCGCCCTTGGGTCACGGGTTCATTTCCCCGGCGGCCTTTGGTGGGCGGGTCGGGGGGGAAGGGTAGGGATTCTGGGCGACCATTCGCTATTGCGGTCTTAGCCGGTGCCACTTGGTAATGAACCAGCACGACGGTGACGTTATCGTGGCCGTTTTTCTGATTCGCTAAATCAATGAGCCGTTTACAGGCCGTTGCCACATCCACTTCCCCCGTGAGGACGGGTAACAGTTCCAATTGCCAGTAGTGATCCACAAGATTGTTATCGCTCAAGCCATCCGAACAGAGTAAAAACACACTGTCCTCATCCAGGGGAAACCGTTGCACGGTCGGATGGAGAACACTCGAAGCATTGATGCCCAAGGCCTGCACTAATGCCCCCGCCGCCGGTTGCCGTAGGGCTTGGGGGTAGAGATTGTAACCCAAGCGGACTTCCCGAGAAGCCACATCGTCGTCGGTGGTGACTTGATAACAGCCGTAGCGGGTGATCCAGTAGATGCGGCTGTCGCCCACATTGGCGAGAAACACCTCGTAATCCCGCACAAGCGCCATGGTGAGGGTCGTACCCATGCGTTGGCGTTCCTGCCGCTGCTGCTGGTTATTGACCTGGGTAATCCGGTCGTTGGCATTACAGATAACGGTAGCCAGTTCCTCGGTGACAATTTTGGTGGCCACTTTTGCCAACACCCGGGGATTCAACTGCTGGCTGACGGTTTCAATGGCCAAATTGGCGGCCATGTCCCCGCCCTCGTGCCCGCCAATGCCATCACAAACAATCGCAAAGGGTAGGCCGTTGGCACTGGCGGGGCGGACTCCTTGCTGGGGAGCCGGGTAACAGGCATCCTCATTGCGGCGGCGGGTAGGGCCGGGGTCGGTCAGCGCCACGACACTGACGTGCCCGTTCCAGGTTTGCCGAAATTCATCCAACCCTTGGTCAATGTGCTGGAGCAGGTCTTCAGCACTGGTGATTTGTTGCTGAATCATCCCCTCACACAGCCGTTCCATCCGCCCCCGCACCGCCGGTTGGGTCGTGGGTATCAACCGTTGCCACAATTCCCCCAACTGCACCAAGGTCACTTCCCCTGCATCCGGCACCAGTTCCCGCAGACGAAACACCGGCCCTTCCACCCGGAGTACCTGGGGTTGGAGCAAACTGCTGGCCACCTGCTGATAACTCAGCATCGGCCACAAGCGAGCCATCTGCCACAGCCAGCTCAACTGCCGAAACCCCGACGCTTCCCCCCACGCCTTGCCCAAGGGTTGCACAGCCTTCAACGCCGGTGGGTTAGCTCCGTATTCCTCTGGCAACAGCGGCACCTGGGTCAAAACCAAACGCGGTTGGCCGTTTACCGGTATCACCGCATAGATTTGGGGCAAATGCAGACGCAACGGGAACAAGCGCAGGTAGGGTTGCGCCTCGATGGGAAGGGCATCCAAACTCAAGGGCGAGCGACCCGGTTGCACATCCAGGAGTAAATTGGGACTCCGCAGACTGTAGCGTTCCTGATACGGGCGTTCCAACTGTGCCCCCACCAGCGACTCCCCCGGCACCCACAAAAAAACCAGCTCCAAAGGTGCGCCGCAGACCTGACAGAACCGATTGGTTTCAGGATTGAGGCTGTAGCAACTGGAATTGAAGCATTCAATCTTGTCCATCCATCCTGCCTGGGGTCTCACGCAGCGAGGGTCATGCCGGTCTTGCCTTCCGATTTTAGCCTATGCGTCTTCGAGGGCGGCAATCCCTGGGAGAATTTTTCCCTCGAGCAGTTCTAAACTGGCGCCCCCACCGGTGGAAATATGACTCATGCGGCCGGCCAAACCGGCTTGCTCCACAGCGGCCACCGAGTCCCCCCCACCAATAATGGTAATACAGCCCTGGTCGGTCAACTGCGCCAAGGTTTCTGCTACCGCCCGGGTTCCCACCGCAAACTGGTCAAACTCAAACACCCCCATCGGCCCATTCCAAATCACCGTTTGACAGCCCTGGAGTGCCTGTTGAATTTGCGCCACTGCCGCCGGTCCAATATCCAACCCCATCCAGTCAGCGGGAATGGCCGTCACCGGCACGGTTTGGGCTTGGGCATCCGGGGCAAACTTATCCGCCACCACCACATCGGTCGGCAGTACCAGTTCCACCCCCCGTTCCTTGGCTTTATCCATCAGGGTCTGTGCCAAGGCCAATTTATCCGTTTCCACCAATGACTTGCCGACGCTCAACCCCTGGGCTTGGTAGAAGGTAAAAATCATGCCGCCGCCCAAAATCAAGCGATCCACCTTATCCAACAAAGCCTCAATCACGCCAATTTTACTGGACACCTTAGAACCGCCAATAATCGCCGCCAGGGGTCGGCGGGGTTGGTCAATCGCCCCTTGGAGGTACTGCAATTCCTTTTCAATCAAAAAGCCCGCCACCGCCGGTTTCACATAATGCGCCACCCCCTCGGTGGAAGCGTGAGCCCGGTGCGCCGTCCCAAAGGCATCATTCACGTACACATCAGCCAAGCTGGCTAATTTTTGGGCAAATTCCGGGTCGTTGGCTTCCTCTTCAGCATAGAACCGCACGTTTTCCAGCAAGGCCACCTGCCCCTTGTCTAAACTCTGCACTGCTTGGGTAGCCGCTTCCCCAATGCAATCCGGGACAAACACCACCGCTGTTCCCAACAATTCCCCCAAACGGGTGGCTACCGGCGCCAGACTATTGCCTTGTTTGACCAGTTTCACTTCCCCCGTTGCCTTATCCTTTTGAAAGGGGCGTCCCAAGTGACTGCACAGCACCACCCTCGCCCCCCGTTCCCGCAGGTAGTTAATTGTGGGCAGTGCCGCCCGAATCCGGGTATCATCGGTAATCTGTTGTTGCTTATCCAACGGCACGTTAAAATCCACCCGCACCAGCACCCGTTTCCCGTCCAGGTCTGCGCCCGTCAAACTGGCCACCGTTTTTTTCGCCACCGTGTACCTCCACCAAAATCTGGAATAATTAAAAAATGTAGCCGCTACGCATCCCATTGTACTGGCGAAGAGGTCACCCAACCCTATGTTTCACAAAGTTCTGTTGGCACTTGACCCCACCCAAGAACTCCTAGAACCGGCCATTGCCCTGGTCACCTTTTGTGGTGCCAATCTAACCCTACTAGTCGTGGTTTCCAGCGAAGCCGAAGTGCCTGAAGCCGAAGCCTGGCTGACCAAGATAGAAACTTCGTTGCAGGATAAAAACATCACGGTGACACACCTGGTGCGGGTCGGGCAACCGGCGTTCACCATTTGCGATGTGGCCGATGAGTTGAATATGGATTTAATCATCGTCGGCTGTCGGGGTACGGGTTTAACCGAAGAAGGCATGGCCGAAAGCGTCAGCATCCGGGTGATCAACCTGGCTCCCTGTCCCGTGTTGGTGATTCCCTAGAGGGGTTTCATTGGTTAACCATCGGTAGCAATCCTAAAAGATTCGAGAACAACCAAAAAGAACCAAAATCGGGGGCTACGCCCCTTGCGACCCTTATTGCCAATTCAAAAGGGATTGCTACAGCTGTTTTCAGCATGGCAATTCACTCCAATTAACCATCCACTAACCAGTTCAACACCCCACTGCCAAAGTAGATATAAAATCCCACAATCGTTAGGGCACTGAGGGTTAAAGCAATGACAAAATCCCGGTACAGAATTTGCGTCAATCCCAGGGCATAACTGACAATATCTTGAGATAAATGCATCACCAAAAACATATAAAAAATGCTGTGATGACTCTGCAAATCAGCAAACCATCGATCCAGCATTTCCACCTGCCCTGCCCCCACCAAACGCAACACTAACCGCCGCCCCCAACAGCGAGCCAACCAAAAATTCACACTGCACCCAATCACCGTCGCAATTACACTTAATCCAAACGCCAGATGTTGGCCAAATAATGTACCGCCCAAAACGTACAGAGAACTGCCACTCAACGGAGCTAAAATTAAACTTCCCGCCGACAACCCGATAAACACCAACCAGGAAAACATCCCAAACTGCGCCAACCATTCCCGTGCCGGAGTAATCCCCACCCAGCGCAGAGCCAACACGGTGAGGCCGTAAAAAACGACCAGCACCAAAACTGCCCCAAGGATGCGAGAACGCACCGTTATGCGTTGGGAATCAGCCATGCCCCAGCACCAACAACGCCATCAGCGACCCGCCGTTCCACAACCCATGCAACAAAATGGGTGTCCACAGCACCCGTTCACGAGTGTAAACAAAACCCAAAAGAATGCCCAGTACGGTTAACGGTAAAACATCCGCCACACTTAGATGTGCTACTGCAAACACCACCCCGCTAATCCCAATTGCCCCGCTCAACGGCAACATCCGGGTCAACGATGGCAGTAAAAAACCCCGAAAAATCGTTTCTTCAAATAAGGGAGCCAGAATGACAATAACCAGCGCAAAAATTGCCAGCACCCAGGGGTCTTGCGTTTGCGCCAAAATCGGGAGCAACGGATTGCCACCCCCCCGCCCATGTAGCAAAGATTGATTGACCAGCGACGCCAAAAACACCAACGGTTGCGCCACCAGATACCCCCCCATCGCCCACACCCATGTCCGCCCCCGCATCCGGAAATTGAACCAGTTACTCCCCAACGGTTGATACGACCGCAAACTGACCGCCAAAATCCCCACCCCGGCGGCAATCAAACTGCTGTAACTTATTAGTACATAAACCGCCTGACCCAACGGTGTGCGTACCCAGGTCGTTAAGCCCAACAAATGTATTAATAATGGCAGTACCACCTGACCCAGACCGAAAAACGCCACAAACCACAGCACCATGACCTGGAGAATAACCTCCCCATCCCAGGGCACCGACCACACCGGCGGTTCCACCCGTCCCAACAGGGATTGCCGCCCCCGCAACAGCCACTGCACCCCCAACCCCACCAGCAAAAGAGTTCCCACCGTACCGCCCAGGATCGGCAACCCCACGAGTACCGCTAAGCGATTGACCGCATCCTGCGCCAGTTCCTGTTGCTCCTCCAATAAGGCTGTCGTCTCTGCTTGTCGTTGTTGCAGTTCATACAACCGCAGTAAGGCCACCTGCTCGAACCAGCCGGAGAGATTTTCCACCAAAAGCACTTCCGCATCCGGGTAAATGAACGCCGGTTCCCCCCACAACCCCTGCAACACCTGCGCCGTTTGCGGCAATTCCCCCGGCGGTAGCCGTTGGATCACATCCTGCCAAGTTGCCTGCGCCGCCTGCGTTTGCCCCCGCTCCGCCTGAATCACCCCCAGCCGCAACTCCAACCGCATTAACGCCTCTAACTGTTTGGGGTCGGTCGGGTCGAGGGATTGTTGCGCCACCCGTTGTTGCCGCAGATAGGCCTGTTCCGCCTGCGCCAGGGTTTGTTGAGCCAATAACTGGGTTAGTTCGGGGTTGCCCCGCCACACACTCGCCTGCAATTGTACATCCACCGCCCGCAGTTGCAAAAGATTCTGGGTCTGCGGCTCCTGCCAACTCGACACCAGCGAAAACGCCACCACCAGGGCAACCAACACCGTCAAAACCGGCAACCCCAGCCGCCGCCACAGGGGCACACTGGCATCCATCCTCATCCCCCCAAAATCGTTCGTACCGTCTCCGCCACCTGTTCCTGTTCCGCCAACGTTAGTTCCGGGAAAAGCGGCAAAGATATTACCTGGTGACTGAGGTTGACCGAGTGGGGAATCGTATGTTCATTATACTGCAAAAACTCATACACCGGTTGCAAAGGCAGGGGAACAGGGTAGTAAACGGCAGTGCCAATCCCTGCTTGGTGCAATTTGGAACGCAGGTCATTGCGACTGATATAATCACTTTGTATGATAATTGTAAATTGATTCCAACTGTGGCCGGGGCAATCCTGGGGCAAAATTAATCCCGGTATATTCTGCAATAGTTGTTGATAATTCTGCGCCAAAAGCCGCCGTTGGGTTAACCATTGTTCCAGATAGGTTAATTTCACGGTTAACAGAGCCGCTTGCAGGGCATCCAACCGGCTGTTGACCCCCACCGTTACGGAGGTGTAGCGTTCCCGTTGGCCGTGATTTTTCAGCTCCCGCAGCCGTTGCGCCAGGGTAGCATCGTGAGTGGTAATCGCCCCGCCATCCCCCATCGCGCCCAGGTTTTTGGTGGGGTAAAAGCTAAAACAGCCCAGCGTCCCCCATTGCCCCACCGGGCGGGACTGCCAGCGGCTACCCGTCGCCTGAGCGCAATCTTCGATCACCGCCAGCCCGTGCGCCTGCGCCAGTTGGTTCAGAGCCGTCATATCCACCGGACGACCAAACAAATGCACGGGCATAATGGCTTTGGTTTGGGGGGTAATCCGTTGCGCCACCTGCTCCAGGTCAAGGTTAAACGTATCCGGCTGGACATCCACAAACACCGGGGTTGCGCCGGTTAAACTGATCGCTTCGGCGGTGGCAATAAACGAAAACGCCGCCGTGATTACCTCATCGCCCGCCCCGATGTGCAACGCCCGCAACGCCAGGTACAGGGCATCGGTTCCCGAATTGCAACTGATGCAGTGGGGCACCCCCACGTACTCGGCAAACGCCTGTTCAAAGCGGGCAACGGTTTCCCCACCGATGTACGCCCCGTTGGCTAACACCGCTTGGGTAATGGGCAGGAAAACGTCCTGATAATGGTGGTACTGGCGGGTCAGGTCAAACTGGGGAATGGCCGTTGCCACAGGCATCATACCACCGCCGTTGGCACCAGAGCTTCCACCAATGCCCGTACCGCCGCCGTCATCGCCAGTTCATCTTCTAAGCGGTTCACCGCCCGCCCAATGCCGACGCCGGATGCCCCCACCGCCCGTGCCATCGGTACCGTGACCACCGACAACCCCGACGCACAGATGACCGGCACCGGCACCGCCTGAGTAATGGTGTAGGTGGCCGCCAAAGCGGGGGCGGCTTTTTCGATCAGCCCCAACACGCCGGGGTTGTGCGGCTGCGCTATGACACTGCCTTCGGTTTGTAACACATCGGCTCCCAAATGAACCAATTCCTGCGCCAATTCCGCCTGCGCATCCAGGGGCAAGGTATGGGGCACGGTCACCGAGAGGGGAATATCGGGGAGCAGTTCCCGGATTTGTCTGGTCAATGTCTTGACTCGTTCGGCGGTAAACACTTCCCCTTGGGCGTAAAACGGGTCAAAATTTCCCAATTCCACCATATCGGCTCCCGCCGCCACACAGGCAGGCAATTGCTCCGGCACAATCGTGGAAACACAAATGGGCAGATCGGTCATCTGCCGTGCCATCGTCACCAAAGCCGGGTCGCTGGCGATGTCCACGTAGGTCGCACCGCCCCGGTCTGCCGCCCGTACCACCCGTCCCACCACCTGGGGATCAAACTGGGTGATGCCGCTGATAATTTTCACCGCCTGCTTCTGGGCAAAGATGAACCGCCACTGGGAAGAAAGTGCCATAACCAACCACACAAAACCACCCCATCCATCTTAACCTGCGGGGTTGTTACACTGGCAGTATGGCTAAGCCGCATCGAGGGGAACTCCGTCATCTACTTCGCTACGTTCAGCCCTACTGGCGGCAAGAACTGGTAGGAATTATTGCTTTAACTATTGTGAATTTTCTGGGGGTGGGGATTCCCCTGCTCCTGCGCCGAGCCATCAACCAACTGGAAACGAATTTAGAGTTGGGAGCGATTTTGCGCTACGGGTTTGCCATTATTGGCTTGGCTTCCTTGATGTGGGCGATTCGGATGGTGTCCCGTCTAGTCCTATTTGGGGTGGGTCGCCAGGTGGAATTTGATTTGAAACAAAAGCTATTCGAGCATTTTTTGCGTTTAGACCAACATTATTTCAGCCAACATCCGCCAGGGGAATTGATCAGCCGTGCCACCAGCGATGTGGATAATGTCCGCCGATTGGTGGGGTTTTCGGTACTGAGTTTGGTCAATACGATTTTGGCCTACGGGTTAACTTTACCCGTCATGCT
>JAUQVQ010000022.1:0-10650 GCA_039794725.1 Gloeomargarita sp. HHBFW_bins_162 | reverse complement strand
GAACGTTGGCGTAGAGGTAGTGCCTGGGCATAATTGCCTTGTGATTCATACAATCCCGCCAAATTATTGAGACTGGTAGCGACATCGGGGTGGTCTGGCCCCAGAGCTTTTTCAAGGATGGCTAAGGAGCGTTGGGCAAGGGGGATAGCCTCGCTGTACCGACCTTGGTTATAAAGCTGAATAACTTTTTGGTTTAACCGTTCAGCTTCCTGGAGTTCGGCGGATTGTGCCATCACAACCTGCGGCTGGTTCATGCCTATCCCCACCGGCACACCCAGGACTACCCCAACCGCCAGCACCCACCCAGCGAGCTGTTGCTTACCCATCGTCCCTTATCCCCTGATGACTTGCCGTTATTGTAGTGGGATAGTTTTCGCATGGGAAGGGGGTGTGATTACCAAATCGTAGTGATGGGTGTCACACTTTTGGTAGAGGGATGTTTACTTAAAGATAGACGTTGAAGGTGACTACCCCCAAGTGGCTAAAATCCGATGTGTTGTTGGTGACGAGTGTTAGTCCATTCATCAAAGCAGTTGCGGCAATAATGGCATCGGGGGTTTTGATTTTGAATTGTTGTCTGAGTCCTATGGCAATCATACATAAATGAGATCACAACAGAAGGGATGCCTGGTTCACGTCTGCCCTCACCCCCTGCCCCTCTCCCAGAACAGGAGAGGGGAGAAAACCAAAACGGGGCTACGCCCCTGCGACCGTTAATCAGCAATTTTTAGAGGTTCGCTTTAATTAGAATCCAGAAATTAGGGAGAACCAATGTCGGGGGCTACGCCCCTGCGACCTGTGTTGCCAATTCAAAAGAAATCGCTGTAGAACGACGGCCTAACTCGAGCGCAGAACCACTTCCCCATTTTGCACCGCTACCAGTTGAATTTCCAAAGGGCCAGCGGTGAAAATCGGACGGCGGGCAACGGATTGCACCTGCACCACCCCTTTGAGATTTTGCAACTGTTCCACGAATTGCACCAGCGCCACCTGACTAAACGAACCCACCTTGTTGGTCAAGGGGTCGGCCAAAATGCCACTCTGACGGGCACGGACATTGGACGCCAGAAATAAGCGGTCGAGTTGCCCCAAGATGGCCGGTTCATCCATCGTATTCAAATCCAGAGAAATCTGCGCTACCACCGTTCCCGCTGGAAAAATCAGCCGGTTGGGAGTCACGTCGGTAAACACACCCACTTCCGGTTCGCCGCTGGAATAGTTGGCCGAGGCCAAAACCCGCACCACGTAGTCCCGACCATTACTCAGGGTGTTGATCAGGTTGCTTAACTCCGTCCCACTGATGCGAATCCGGGGGGCATTCGAGTTGGCAACATTCGGTTGGCTCAGACAAACTTCCGGCTGAGTTTGACTCTGACTCAAACACCCGGCCACCCGACCGGCTTCCTGCAGGGTTTGTTCCACCGCTTGGCGGGCAAGGTCAGTATTGTTAATCGCCCGCACGGTAGCGGTTGCCAACACCTGTTCCCGCCGAATCGCCACATTCCCCTGGCGCAGTTGCCCAATTTCCAGTTCCAAACGGCTCCGCACCACTTCCAGTTGGGTAATGTTGGTCTGTAGTTGTTGGCCTTGTTGACGCAAGCGTTCCGCCTGGGCACGGGCTTGGGCGACCTGGGTTTGGGCTTGCTGGAGTTGGGCTTGCAGTTGTCCCCGGTCTTTTTTCAATTCGTTAATTTGCGCTTCTAAGGTTTTGGATTCCTGCTCGGCGGCGGCCAATTTTTGCAGTGCTTGCTGGTAATTTTGATTCACCTGCGCCAGCTTGGCTTCAATCGCTTTGACGTTGGCATCCGCCGTGCGTAGTTCCGCCTGGGTGCGCTCCAGTTGGGTGCGGGCTTCCGTGAGTTCGGCTTGGGCTTCATTTTTTTGTTTTTCCACCCGCTGCAGATCCTCTTGAATTTGATGCAACCGGAACAACCCATCCCGCAACTGTTGGTCGGCGGCCAATAAAACCCCCAGTGTTGTCGCGGAAATCACCCCGCCGGTGACAATGGTTACCAACACCGCCGTTGTCCGGGGACGCAATTTGAATAAACTCAACCGGGCCTTGCCCACCCGCGTGCCAATCCGATCCCCCAAGGTGGCAATCAATCCCCCCAGCACCAAAATCACCGCTACCAAGGTGTAACCGGCTACCACACTTCACCCCTCGCCCACCAGGGCGACCAGTTCCGCCTCGTTTAGTACAGGAATGCCCAATGCCATCGCTTTCTCTAGCTTAGCACCCGCCTCCTCGCCCACGACCACATAATCCGTCCGTTTGCTGATACTGGAACTGACTTTGCCGCCCGCCCGCTCAATCATCGCCTTCGCCTGCGCACGGGTGAAATGGGGCAAACTGCCGGTAAGGACAAAAATTTTGCCGGTTAACGAGCCGGTCGAGGGTGTAGGTGTATAACTCAGGTGCAATCCCGCCTGTTCTAACCGTGCCAGCAGGGTTTGATTGTCCGCATCGGCGAACCACGACTGCACCGCCTGGGCAATCTCCGTCCCAATCCCCGGAATCGCACACAAATCCGCCACCGTTGCCTGTTGTAATGCCGTTGCACTAGGAAAATGAGTGGTTAACAACGTCGCCGTACCCGCCCCCACGTGCCGGATGCCCAACCCGTACAAAACCCTTGGCCAAGGCTGTTGGCGGGACTGGTCAATGGCGGTGATCAGATTGGCGGCGGATTTAGCTCCCCACCGTTCCAAGGATTCCAAACGTTCCGGGGTCAGATCGTACAAATCGGCCACCGTCGTCACCCACCCCAATTCCACCAATTTTTGCGCCACCTTGCCCCCCAACCCCCGAATATCCAGGGCATCCCGACTCGCCCAATGGTTAATCTGCTCCCGGATAATGCCAGGACACCGCCGATTCACACAGCGAGTCGCCACCTCCTCGCCACTGGACACCACCGGCTCCCCACACTCCGGGCAATGGCTGGGCAAACGATAAGGCAGGGCATCGGGCGGACGGAGTTCGGGCAACACCTGCACCACCTCCGGGATAATGTCCCCCGCCTTGCGTACCACCACCCGGTCGCCGATATGAATATCCAACTCCCGTATCCGTTGGGCATTGTGTAACGTGGCACGGGTCACCTGCGTTCCCGCCAACCGCACCGGCGTTAATTCGGCCACCGGCGTCAAGATGCCCGTCCGCCCCACCTGCACCGTCACCCCCACCAGCGTCGCCACCCCCGTTTCCGCCGGAAATTTCCAGGCAATCGCCCAGCGGGGAGCTTTCTGGGTAAACCCCAACGCCGTCTGCATCGCCAGGGAATTAATTTTCACTACCACCCCATCCGTGCCGTAGGGGAGTTCCCGGCGTTTTTGCTCCCAGGTTTGGTAATAGGTTTGTACTGCTTGCAAATCGGGACAAACTTGGGAATGGGGGTTGATGCGAAACCCCCACTCAGCCAGTAGTGTTAATATCTCCTGCTGACTCGCCCCATTTCCCCCACGCCCCACCCCGTAGGCAAAAAAATCCAACCGTCTCTGGGCGACAATCCGGGGGTCCAGTTGGCGCAACGTTCCGGCGGCGGCATTGCGCGGGTTGGCAAAGGGCGGTTCCCCCTGCTGTTGCCGTTCTGCGTTCAGTTGGGTAAACACCGGCTGGGGCAAAAAGGCTTCCCCCCGAATCTCCACCTGCGCCGGAGGTTGACGGGTTTGTAACCGTAAGGGAATTGTGCGAATTGTTCGTACATTCGCTGTAATTTCTTCCCCGGTAATGCCATCCCCGCGGGTCGCCCCCCACACCAGCACCCCCTGTTCATACAACAAATTCAGAGCCAACCCATCAATTTTCAACTCACAAATGTATAAATCCGGGGGCAATTCTGCCGACCACAATTTCTGCCAACGCTCTTGCCACGCCTGCATATCCCCGAAATCAAACGCATTATCCAAACTGTATAACGGGGTGGGGTGAGTAATAGTGGGAAATTCCTGGCTGGGCGCACCCCCAACCCTCTGCGTAGGACTATCGGGGGTAATCCATTCGGGATATTTTTGTTCTAAATGGAGCAATTCTTGATACAACTGGTCATAGGTTTCATCCGTCATGATTGGCGCATCTAAAACATAGTAGGCATGAGCCGCTTTTTGTAATAATTCTCGTAATTCGAGTAACCGTTTTTGCTCCTGATGGCGGGTTAATTCTGCAGCCAACGGCAACGCCATTTGTTGGTCACTCATACTAGGGTACCTCTACTTACTGGAACCACTAAAAAATCTCCCCCTGAAAATGAGCCAATCATTCAGAACTAGGGGATGCTCTCCTGCGACTGCGATTGCGTAATTGAAGTTACCCATTAGCAATTGGGGTGCATTAGACGAGGCAATTTTATTGTAACCCGTTCGTTCCTTGGGCTAAAAATTGCCGCCACAAGGTCTGCCCTACCCGCATCGCCTGAGGTAAATAGACCGCACTTTCCGTAATAATATCCTTTGACCGCCAAGGCTCAGGCGCATCCCGCCACCAGGTTTGAATAATCTGTTCATCAACTTCCGGGTGAAACTGCAACCCCCACACCTGCGCCCCGTAGCGAAATCCCTGCTGTGGATACACTGTACTGGTGAATAACCATGCCGCCCCCTGGGGTAAAGCAAAGGCATCCCCGTGCCACTGGAAGAAGTACATCTCCGCAGGAACATGGCTCACAACCGGATCGGTGAGCGCCGGTTCTAAGCGGGTAATAGGAGTCCAACCAATCTCCTGACCATGCGCCCCAGGAGCAACCTTTGCCCCCAAAAAATGGGCTAACATTTGCGCTCCCAAACAGATGCCCAACACCGGCATTTCCTGAGCAAAAATCTGTTCTAGGTAATCGTATTCTCGGCGCAGAAATTCATACTTATCCGCTTCATACGCCCCCATAATCCCCCCCAACAGCACCACATGGGAGTAATTTTCAAAACCTAAACGGGGAGCCTGCCCTTCCCACATTTTGAGATATTCATAAGCAATGGATTCTTGATGTAAAACCTCAGCAAAGGTTCCCAAAGTCACATCAGGGGAATGGGCAAATACAAGCACTCGCTGAGCCTTAGGCCGCACCATGATCAACCGGGTCTAAATTCACCGCAAAAAAAGTTCTGAATATGGCATCATCCAACCGATTAAATTCCCGTTGCAAATGGTCGAGAAACTCATGCAATCCCTGTTGAATAATCTCATCAATCGTGATGTATTCCAATTCGGCGCATAACCGTCCTAACCGCCGCTCCACCCCCATATTCCAATCATCTAAGGCTGTACCCGTAATCCGATACAGTGACTCCTGCATTTGCCGTAAACAAAACTGGACTGAGCGGGGAAATTCCCGATTTAATAAGAGAAATTCGGCCACCTGACGCGGGGTAATCAAATGCCGTCCCCGTTTGCGATACATTTCGTAGGCACTCGCTGATTTTAGTAAGGCCATCCACTGAATTTCATCTAACGTTGTGCCCACATCCTGCACCGAAGGCAATAAAACATAGTATTTCACATCCATGATCCGAGTGGTTTTATCGGCCCGTTCTAACAGCCGCCCCATCTGTCCAAAATGCCACGCCTCATTGTGGGACATAGTCGCATCCATCACCCCCGCAAACCGATGACTAGCCAGTTTTACCTCTTGAAAAAACTGATTCAAATCCACCTCTTGACTGCGCTCTGCCGCCCCCTGCACGAACCAATAAAAAGAGTTCACTTCCTGCCACATTTCCGAGGAAATAATCTCTCGAATCGAACGGGCATTTTCCCGCGCCGTATAAAGACAGGAAACAATTGAATTGGCATAGTCATAATCAAAAGTTAAAAACTGAATCACCTGCTCTTGAGTGGGTGAACCATACCGTTCTTGAAAAATTGCAAAATCCCCCGTCACAGACACCAATGGTTCCCACTGCGCCATCGTGTGATTCGGTAAATCTAAAATTAAATTCAAATTCACATCCACAAACCGAGCCACATTTTCCGCCCGTTCAATGTAGCGATTAAGCCAATAAACTGAATTTGCGACCCGACTTAACATCGTTTTTCACCGAGCTAACACCCACGTATCTTTACTGCCCCCCCCTTGGGAAGAATTGACCACAAGGGAACCCTTTTTCAACGCTACCCGTGTCAACCCCCCCGGATGCACATAAATGTCTTTGCCGTGCAAAATATAGGGGCGCAAATCCACGTGACGACCCTCAAAATGATCCCCCACGATTGTCGGCACTCGTGATAAGGATAAGGTGGGTTGAGCGATGAAATTGCGGGGGAATTGTTGAATTTTTTGCGCAAAATGTTCCCGTTCTGTAGGTGTCGCACTTTTCCCCATCAGCATCCCATACCCCCCCGATTCATTCGCTGATTTAACGACAAGTTCATCCAAATGGTTTAATACATATTCCCGATCCGCATCGCGCCAACACAAATACGTAGGAACATTCGGTAAAATCGGCTCTGCATCTAAATAGTAACGAATCATTTCGGGTACATAAGCATAAACCACTTTATCATCAGCGACCCCCGTTCCCGGCGCATTAGCCAGGGCAACTTTTCCCGCCCGATAGACATCCATAATACCGGGAATCCCCAGGAGTGAATCCGGGCGAAAAACCTGCGGGTCAAGAAAGAGATCATCCACCCGGCGATAAATCACATCCACCCGTTTTAAGCCTCGGGTTGTCCGCATTTGCACATACCCATCCACCACCACCAAATCTCGCCCTTCTACCAATTCGACCCCCATTTGTTGCGCCAAAAAAGAATGTTCAAAATAAGCGGAATTATACACGCCAGGGGTTAACACCACCACGCAGGGATGATCCAGATACGAGGGGGCTAAATTCAATAATGTTTCCAACAAATGACCGGGATAATCATCCGTTGGGCAAATATCCAACATCCGAAATACCTTAGGAAAGGTATTTTTCATCACCCGGCGATTTTCTAACACATAGGATACCCCCGAAGGCACCCGCAAATTATCTTCTAAAACCAACCAATTTCCCTGCCGATCCCGAACCAAATCACTGCCGGTAATATGACACCACACTCCCCCCGGCGGTGCTAACTCCCGACAGGCCGGTAAATACCCCGCCGACGAGGTGATCACTTCTTCAGGAATGACCCCATCTTTAACAATTTTTTGTTCGTGGTAAATATCGTTCAGAAATAGATTTAATGCCTGAATCCGTTGTTTCAAGCCCCGTTCCAGATATTCCCATTCCTGAGCGGCAACGACCCGAGGAATCACATCAAACGGCCAAATCCGCTCTTTCTGAGACGGTTCACTATACACTTGAAACGTGACACCCATCTGCATCAAAATGGCTTGGGCAGCCTGTTGTCGCTGTTGCAATTCCCCCGGTGCTAATTGGTTAATTCGTTCCACTAATGCCGCTACTTCCGGGCGCGGTTCTCCCTTACGGACAAACCATTCATCGTAAAAGTCTTCAGGGTCGTAGTCGTTAAAATTCACCCGTCAATCGCTCCCATCTCGCCACAGATTGTACACCGTGCTACAGACTTTTCCCCAAAACCGTTTCCCAATTCGCCCATTTAGGATTTAAGCTGTACCATAGTTAATAATACTTAGGAAAATGATGATTATCAACCAATTATGGCAGTTCGTTAATTCTTGGGATGCGTGGTCACGAGTGCATTGTATTGCAATTTGTAGTACATTTGTACCCCTAATGTTCCTGCTTACGGGGGCAACTTTGCTGGGCGTGTGGTTATGGTATCAAAGTCGTTGGATGGTGGTCTCCGCCACTTGTGCTGGCGGATGCGGCGTCCTGTTATGTCTGCACGTTTTGTCCTGGTTGCGTATTGGCATTGTCCATCCAGTAACCTTCATCCTGGTAGGATTAAGTCTGCTCTGTGGGTCGGTGAATGCCGGGGCATTGTGGTTGAGACAGACCCGGCTTGCGGTGGGTCGTTAGATGCCCTACATTAAAGCGAACCCATCATGAGGAATCCCTGTATGTCCACCATCCGTACCAGTGCCTATCGTTTGGGTGGTTATATTGCCGCACGTGAGCCGGTGCCTGCCAAAAAGCATCAGATAGGTGCCTACCGGCGGGAGCAGTTGCCTCCGAAGGTAGATTTACGCCCCTGGATGACCGAGGTGGAAACGCAGGTGGGCAATAGTTGTGTGGCGAATGCGTTTGTGGGTGCCTATGAATACCTGGCGAAGCAAGCCCTGGGCGAATCGGGGGAGGTCAGTCGTTTGTTTGTGTATTACAATGCTCGTTATCAGGATGGGGGGGACATTACCGACCAGGGGACGCGGATGATTTCGGCGATTCAAGCCCTGGTGGAATACGGAGCCTGCACGGAAGATACGTGGCCGAATGATGAGACTTTAATCTGTGATGAACCGCATGAGGAAGCCTACATCGAAGGGGAGCGATTCAAAATTGTCGAGGCCGAACAAATCGAAACCAATTTAGACCATTGGCGACATACCTTAGCAGAAGGGTATCCAATTGCGTTTGCCTTAAATACGTTCCAATCATTTGATGATGCTACGAAAAATCGGGGGCGTGTTCCCATGCCCAAAGCCTCCGATAATGTGCGGGAAACGCACGGTTGGCACGCCATGTTGTGCGTCGGTTATTCGGATAAAGACCAGATGTTTATTGTGCGAAATTCGTGGGGGTCAGAGTGGGGCGATCAGGGTTATTGTTATATCCCTTATAAGTATGTAATTCATCCTGAATTTAACGGCCATGATTCTTGGATTATCAAATCCGTCACTGACCTAGAATTTAGCCCGGACAATTGGGGGGATGATGAATCCTTTTTTGCAGATGAAGGGGAATTGTTACTCTTTGATTTTTACATTGTTACTGATGAGCCGGAAGAGTTTTTAGAGGATTTGGATGGATTGTGTAGTGACTACGCCGATGAAGACGATGAGGATTATTACTTCGATTACGAGTACGAAGCGAATGAAGATGGTGACGGTTATGTATTAACCATTAGTAATTTTTCGTTGACTATTTATGAGCCGGATGAATTTTTGGAAGAATTAGACGAATTGTGTGAAGAATATGCCATTGACGGTGAATATGACTACACTATTGATGGCGAAGAAGAAGATGAGGATTGCGATGAAGATGAAGACGACGAAGAGTGATTTCTCAGTCAATTCCTGAACCCTTCGCATTTCAACTGGGTTGGCATGAGGGTCGCAGTGACGCTAGTGGCTCAACGAATCTTTAGCGGTCGCAGGGGCGCAGCCCCCGTCTCTGGTTCTCTCATGTTTTTAGGCACCTCTACAAACTGGTGATGAGCGGTCGCAGGGGCGCAGCCCCCGTCTCTGGTTCTCTCATGTTTTTAGGCACCTCTACAAATTGGTGATGAGCGGTCGCAGGGGCGCAGCCCCCGTTTCTGGTTCTCTCATGTTTTTAGGCACCTCTACAAATTGGTGATGAGCGGTCGCAGGGGGTAGCCCCCGTTATTGGTTCTTTCATGTTTTTAGGCACCTCTACAAATTGGTGATGAGCGGTCGCAGGGGGTAGCCCCCGTATTTGGTTCTCTCATGTTTTTAGGCACCTCTACAAACTGGTGATGAGCGGTCGCAGGGGGTAGCCCCCGTTATTGGTTCCTTAATCTTTTAGGGGAATCTCTATTAATCCATGATTAGCGGTCGCAGGGGCGTAGTCCCCGTTATTGGTTCCTTAATCTTTTAGGGGAATCTCTATTAATCCATGATTAGCGGTCGCAGGGGCGTAGTCCCCGTTTCTGGTTCTCTCATGTTTTTAGGCACTTCTACAAATTGGTAATGAGCGGTCGCAGGGGCGTAGTCCCCGTTATTGGTTCCTTAATTTTTTAGGGGAATCTCTATTAATCCATGATTAGCGGTCGCAGGAGCGTAGCCCCCGTTATTAGTTCCTTAATTTTTTAGGGGAATCTCTATTAATCCATGATTAGCGGTCGCAGGAGCGTAGTCCCCGTTATTGGTTCTCTCATGTTTTTAGGTACCTCTACAAATTGGTAATGAGCGGTCGCAGGGGCGCAGCCCCCGTATTTGGTTCTTTCTCGCTTCTTTGTTCTCGAATCTTTTAGGATTGCTATATCCTTAAATTTCTAAAATTACTATATAATCACACTGTACACATCATTGCCCTACAACTTTATGGCAAGTGGTGCGGTGCATGACCGTCTGATTCTCTGGACTGCCCCGTTTGTGGCTGGGATAACTTGGCAGATTACCGGCGGGGGGCATTTGCCTTGGGTGGTGACGGGGAGTTATGTCTTTAGTGGGTTAATGTTCAGTGGGGATTTGGATATTCGTTCGCGGCAGTGGCAACGTTGGGGGCTGTTGCGATTTTTATGGATTCCCTATCAAAAATGCTGTAAACATCGTTCGTTTTGGTCACATGGCCCGATTGTGGGAACTTTAGGACGGTTAATTTATCTGGGCTTGGGGTTGGGAATAGTTTTAGGCGTGGGATTAGGGATCAGTGTGTGGCGGGGCAATCCGTGGCCGGTCAGCCGTTGGTTACAGAGTTATGGGGGCAAGTATCAAACCGAATTGGTAGCTATGCTGGTGGGGTTAGAATTGGGGGCGTGGAATCATTCTCTCAGCGATTGGGTGAGTTCTCGCTGGAAGCAGTGGCGTTCCTAGTTGGGGAACTTTGCGCCGGGGCATCCATCTT